>CAIUZX010000569.1 GCA_903903715.1 uncultured Caulobacterales bacterium | reverse complement strand
GGCAGAATTCGAGGATTGGGTCATGAAACGACTGGTGTTCCCGGGCGGATGAGGGCGAGCGCCGCCCCTTGACGCCCCATTGCTACCGGCTCAGGGCGGCTTTCGCAAGTTACGGCGCAGTAAGGCGCCTACGAGGTCTGACCACTGCGCCTCTCGGATCACGCATGATCCGGCACGGCTTCGATGATCACGAATGCCTGAGCATAAGGGATCTCGTCGGTCATGCTGAGATGAATGACCGCCGTGTGCCCCGGCGGCGTCATCGCCGCAAGTCGCTTGGCGGACCCGCCCGTCAGCGCCATGGTTGGCTGTCCGGAGCGCATATTGACGACGCCCATGTCGCGCCAGGCGACACCGTTGCGCATTCCGGTTCCCAGCGCCTTGGCGCAGGCCTCCTTGGCGGCGAAGCGTTTGGCGTAGCTCGCGGCCCGGTCATTCTTGCCTTCCGAACGGGCGCGCTCGATATCGGTATAGATCCTGTTGGTGAACCGATCTCCGAAACGATCGATCGATTTCTCGATCCGGCGAATGTCACACAGATCCGATCCGATACCCAGAATCACAGATGACGCGCCGCGTTCATAAGTTGGCGCATGCGCGCGATGACGTCATCAATACCGACGAAGATGGCCTCTCCGATCAGAAAGTGCCCGATGTTGAGCTCAATGACTTCCGGGATCGCGGCGATCGCCGAAACGCTGTCGAAGTCGATGCCATGCCCGGCGTGCACCTCCAGGCCGCGACGCGCCGCCTCCGACGCACCGACGCGCAGTTGTTCGAGCAGCCGATCCGCAGCCGCTTGATCACCAGATTTAACCGCGTCGCAGTAGGCGCCCGTGTGCAGCTCCACCACTTGAGCCCCAAGAGCTTCCGCGACCGCGATCTGGACAGGGCTCGCTTCGATGAACAGCGAGACGCGAATGCCCGCATCTCTCAGGGCGCGCACCACGGGAGCGACCACATTGTGTCCCCGGGCTACGTCCAGACCACCCTCCGTTGTTCGCTCCTCGCGCCGCTCAGGCACAAGACATGCGGCGTGCGGCCGGTGCTTCAGCGCCACCAGCAGCATCTCATCCGTCACCGCCATCTCGAAGTTCAGCGGCTTGCCAACGCGACTGCAGAGCGCCGCCAGGTCGTCGATATCCTCGTCGGAAATGTGGCGACGATCTTCACGCAGGTGCGCGGTGATGCCGTCCGCTCCTGCAGAGATGGCCGCCTCAGCCGCACGAAGGGGTTCAGGATGCCGCCCGCCTCTGGCGTTCCGGATGGTGGCTACGTGATCGATATTGACCCCGAGACGGAGCGGCGTGCTCATAGGTGCAGCCTGCGACTGCCCGGATCCTCGATCGGCAGAGCGGCGAGTTCCGGCGGCAGGACGTCGGCGGGATAGGCCGGCACGTCGAGTGTCGCCAGGGCGACCAGCGGCGCCGACACATCGGCTCGCCCTCCGGACCGATCCACGATGCACGCGGCGCAGACGACCTCACCGCCCGCCTCTCGAATGGCCGTGATGCATTCCCGCGAGGAGAGACCTGTGGTCACAATGTCCTCAACCATGGCCACCCGCGCGCCCGGAGCGAGATGAAAACCCCGGCGCAACTTGAAGGCGCCGCCTTCGCGCTCGACGTAAACCGAAGGCACGCCCAGATGTCGCGCGGTTTCATAGCCAGGGATGATCGCCCCAACCGCCGGAGAGACGACCATATCGACCTTGCCGACGAGCTGAGTGATTTTATCGGCTAGAGCACGGCACAGGCGCTCGGTCCGATCCGCGTGCATGAAAACGAGATTCTTCTGCAGGAACACCGGGCTGTGCAGGCCGGATGACAGCACGAAATGCCCCTCGCGAAGGGCCCCGCAGGCGCGGAATTCAGCGATCACGTCTTCTGAGGTCATGACCTCTCGTTAAGTCCATTTTCCGCCGAGGGAAAGCCCTGAACCGCAGATGGCTAACGTGCTGACCGAAGCGCCTGCAACGCCTCACCCGCCACAGTGGGGTTCTTCAAAAGCGCGTTCAATTTCAAAAGGGCTGGATCGTTCGGCGCCACGCGTGCGCCGCTGTCGAGCCAGCCGGCCGCCTTGTCGCGATCACCGCGATCGATCGCCAACGCCGCCAAGATTGCTGCTGCGTCGACGACATAGTTCCTGGCAACTTCGATCCTGGACGTCGACGCCGTCGCCTTTGTGACGGAACCGACCATATCCGCCTGAAGGTAGAGCGCGTCATTCGCATCGCCCGAATTAACCCAGACAACGTCGGCGCACAGCTCAACACGCCGCCGGTCGCTGTGTCGCGCCAGCAGCCCTTCGAGTGCGCCTCGCATCTCCGTAAGGGCGGATGTATCGGACACCGCCAAGCGTTTTTCAGCGCTGGCGACGAGGTCCGCATCCGCAACTTCCTGGACTGCCGACCGTCGAGAGCAGGTGGAAACGGTCAAGTCTCCGACCGTCCACGGCGTCGAAACCGGCGCTGCGGCGACGAGGCTGGCCAACAGAAGCGCGATCATCCCCGGGCTCTGTCCACGGTCTCAACGGAGGGACAGGCGCGCAACGCGGCGATGATGTGCGTGATGTGGCGCGCGTCGATCACGTCGATATCAAAGTCGACATCGAAGAAGTCTGACTGCCGGTGATGCATGCGCATGTTGACGATATTGCCGCGCGCCTCGCCGATCAACGTGCAGACCTGCCCCAGCACGCCCGGCGCATCGCGCACCGTCGCCGCTAGGCGACTTCGACTGATCGTGTGCTGCTCGGCCTCCGCGGTCCAGTGCAGGTCCCGCCACAGGCTATCCTGATCCTCGAATTCGGCCAGACGGGTGCAGTCGATGGTGTGAACTGCCAGACTTTCGTCCGGCTGAAGGATCCCGACGATGCGGTCCCCAGGAACCGGCGAGCAGCAGTCAGCGAAATGCAGGCTGGTGTTCGAGGACACGCCGCCTCCGCGAACGAACAGGCGCGCGCTTCGACCGTCCGCAATACGCACCCGCGCCGCAGCTGCAGCCCGCTCGCTTTCCTTCAACCCCGGAAACACGGTCTCAAGGACGAGGTTAGCCGCGACACGCCCTCGCCCCACCTCGACGAACAAATCGTCTTCGCTGGCAACGGCAAATCGATCCAACGCCGGCCGCAAGGTCACGTCCGCACGACTCTTTCCCGCGCGAGCGAAGGTCTGGTCGACGCTCGTTCGCCCAAGGCGCACAAACTCTTCTTTTTCCACCTGGCGAATATGACGACGGATGGCCGACCGCGCTCGCCCGGTTACGGTCAGGGACCGCCAGTCGGCCGGATGGGAAGGTTTTGGCCCCGTGACCACTTCCACAACGTCGCCATTCGACAGAGGGGTGCGCAGGGGCTTGAGCTCCCCATTGATCTTCACGCCGATGGCGCGATCACCGACGTCCGTGTGAACGGCGTACGCAAAGTCCAGCGGCATGGCGCCCCGGGGCAGACTGATCAACTTGCCCTTCGGGGTGAAGACGAACACTTGATCCAGATACATCTCGAGCTTCGCATGCTCGACCAGATCCTCTGAATCGCCGCCGTGTTCCAGGACCTGGACGAGATGACGAAGATTGATCAGCGGATCGCGTCCGCCCTGCTCTTGCGCCGCTTCCGCATCAAATCCGTAGGACTTGTCCTTGTAGCGCCAGTGGGCGGCGACGCCCTCTTCCGCGATCCGGTCCATCCCATCGGTCCGGATCTGCATTTCGATGCGCATCCCGCGCGGACCAACAACAGTCGTATGTAACGATCTGTAATTATTACGCTTTGGCGTAGATATATAATCCTTGAACCGGTCCGGAACACAGGGCCATGACCGGTGGATGACGCCAAGGGTCCGATAGCAGTCGTCCTCGGTGTCCACGACAACTCGAAACGCGAAGATGTCTGACAGTTGAGAGAAGGCGACGGTCTTGCGCTGAAGTTTGCGCCAGATCGAATAGGGCTGCTTCTCCCTCCCATACACGCGCGCTTCGATCGATGAGCCCTCCAGGCGCTGCACGATTTCGCCGGACACCACCGAAACCGCCTTGCCCTGAGCGGCGCGCATCTGCTCCAGCCGTCGCACGATCGCATTCCGTGCTGAAGGATTGAGTTCGGCAAACGCCAGTTCCTCCAACTCACTACAGATCTTGTGACAGCCGATAGATCTCGCGAGCGGCGCATAGATTTCCAGCGTCTCGCGGGCGATCCGCTCCCGCTTGGCGGGCTTCTGGATGAAATGCAGCGTCCGCATGTTGTGCAAGCGGTCCGCCAGCTTCACCAGAAGCACCCGGACATCCTTGGAGATGGCGAGGATGAACTTGCGAAGATTTTCCGCCTGTCGGGACTGTTCGGAGTTCAGTTCTAGCCGAGAAAGCTTGGTCACGCCCTCCACCAGCTCAGCCACTTCTTCGCCGAACAGTCCGGCAATGTCGGCTCTGGTCGCGGTGGTGTCTTCAATGACGTCGTGAAGCAACGCGGTGACGATAGCGGCTGTGTCGAGACGGTATTCCGTCAGGATCCCGGCAACTTCGATCGGGTGCGCGAAGTAGGGATCGCCTGAGGCGCGCAACTGCGCGCCATGCATCCGCATCGCGTAGACGTAAGCACGGTTGAGCAGCGCTTCGTCAGCGGTCGGGTCATAGCTGCGGACTCGATCGATCAGCTCGAACTGACGCAGAAACCTGGGATGCGCCTTGGCCTTGACGGCCTCGGCAATTTGGGCCGTCGTCGCGCCCGACGCAGCCGTTGGAATGAGAGACTGTC
>CAIUZX010000568.1 GCA_903903715.1 uncultured Caulobacterales bacterium | reverse complement strand
GCGGACCAGGATTAGGCGCGCTTTCCCTTGAGGGGGAATTCGCCGACGCCCGGAACGGCGACGGTGCCGGTCACCGTCGAGCAGGCGGTGTCGTCGCACTTGGCCTTGAACACGAGGTCGGTCGGCGCCGGCTCGTTCACGTGCACCTTGAAGGTGATTTCGCCGGCTTCGGTGATGTGGCCGTCGGTGATCGGCGCGGTCTGGCCGTCTGCGGTGATGGTGCCGGTGATGTTGCCACCATCCACGTCGACGGACATGTGCGAGGCGCGCGGGCCGTCGGGAGTGGTCGCGGTAAGGTCGAATTCGCCGTGTACGGCCATGTTATATTCCCCAGTGAGTAGCGGAGCGTCTTCTCCAAACGGGCGATATGGTTAACGCAGCAGAAAGATCTGTCCATCACTTCCGTGTGAAACTTGTGTGAGCATCCGCCCGGAACAGGCGATGTCGGGACGGCGTAGGGGAGCGGACATGGCGCTGCGTAAACGGTCGATTTCGTTGAGCGGGCACGCCACCTCCATGGCTCTGGAGCCCGAATTCTGGGCGGCGTTGGAGGGTATGGCTGCGACGAAGGGTCTCACTCTGGCCGCCCTTCTCGTTGAGATCGACGCCGCACGTGGCGCAAGCCCTCTGGCGTCTGCGGCGAGGGTGGCGGCGCTGAAGTGGGTCGCCGTCGGCGGCGTTGGAGCCGTTAGCTGAAGTTCTTCAGGTCCGGCCAGATGCTGCGGATATCGATCTTCAGTCCGCGGCAGAAGACGATGGCCTTGTCGTTCTCATAGGCCATGGCGTCCGGCGAGTAGGTTGCGCCGAGGATCGTTGTCTCCTGGCAATAGGGGCTGAGGCGCTCCGGGTGGTTCTGGACCACGAGGAGATTGACCGGCCTCTGCCCGCGGGGCCCCCAGAGGAAATACTGGTTATGGCCGGTGAGGGCCGGCGGGAGCCCTGCGCCCTCCCCATAGACGTCAAGCGCGGCCGCTTCGCCGTAGTTGTCCGTCTTGATCGAGGTTCGCGCGCGTTCTGAGGCGGGTAGTTTCGCCCAGGCGCGCCCCACCTGCGAAGCGAAGTCCCGCCAGCCCAGCTGATCGGCGAACACCTGCGGCAGAAGCGTGCCGTGGAAGCTTTTCTCCTGCTGCTGCGGCTGGATCGGCAGGCGCTGGACATAGGCCTTGAGCATCGGGACGGGCAGGACCGGCAGGGCCAGCGGCGCTGCCGCCGCCGAAAACGCCGTCGCG
The DNA here is from genome assembly GCA_903903715.1 of uncultured Caulobacterales bacterium. Classification (GTDB taxonomy): domain Bacteria; phylum Pseudomonadota; class Alphaproteobacteria; order Caulobacterales; family Caulobacteraceae; genus CAIMFV01. The sequence continues at coordinate 2,997 of CAIUZX010000568.1, read as the reverse complement.
ACGACCGCCCCTGTGGCCAGCGCCACGCTCCTTGACGCCGATGTCGCCCACGCCGCGATCGCGACGGCGCCGAAGATGAACATCACCGGGTAGGCCGCAGCGGAATAGTAGTCCTTGCCATGGGTTGCGATCACCAGCGCAAGGCAGGTGACGAAGGCGATTGAGACAAAGCGATAGGGGCGAAGTCGCGGGATCACGAACGGCGCCGACACCCCTGAAAGCCAGACCGGCGCGAGGACCGGGTTCATGATGATGACCTGGTTCAACAGGAAGGCCGTCGCGGGAATGTCCGCGTTCTTGTCCCGCGCGGCGGCGGCCAGCTCCCGGAACGGAAAGCCGTGCGCGGCCTGCCAGACGAACGAGGGCAGGGCGATCACAGCGGTTGCCCCCGCGCCCCACCACAGTGCTTGGCGTGTGAACAACCGGCGCTCCGGCGTCAGAGCCAAACCGACGATCAGGCTTACCCCCCAGAAGATCAGCGCATATTTGATCTCAAGATCGACGCCCGCGATGACGCCGCACAACACAAGGGCGCGCTGGTCGCCGGTCTTGATCGCGTAGACGAGGCCATAAGCGATGGCGGTCCAGGCCAGCGGATCGAACGCGGTCGTGTTCAGCGTCGCCACCATGCCCATCAGCATCGGCGCGATGCTCACCGACACCGCTGCGACCGCGCCTGCAACGGCGCCGCCCCCCAGCAGGCGGGCGAAGCGCACGGACAGAAAGGCCAGCGCCCCGCAGGCCAGGATCGCCGGCACCCGCAGCATCCAGACACTGTGACCCAAGCCGTAAAAGCCCGCCGCCAGCAACGGAACGACCGGCGGCTGGTCTGCGTATCCGAAGTCGGGATGGCGACCGCAGACGATGAAATAGAGCTCGTCCCGGAAGGCGTCGTATCGGCCGGCGCACAGGGCGTGAAGGCCGAAGACCAGCAGACCGAAGGCGAGGGCGACATGGTCGCTCCGCCAGCCTGTCAGCGCGTCAGGGCGGTCTTGAGCTTGCAATCGGCCCTCCCGAGGCTGGCACGCCGACAGCACCACTATCGCATACCGAATTCAAGCGAAGCATTGTGCGGCGGCTTCGGCGCATCGGGTTGGTTCGTCACCGCGCGAAGGCCGCCAGCAAGCCGACGTCGCCGGGACCCGCTTTGGGTGGTTGGAGGAATTTAAGCAACGTCGAACAGAGTAGGTGGGAAAAACTCGATTAGCTTCCCGTCATCCGCGCCCAAATCCATCGCCAGAATTTCGCTTCCGCGATCATCAACCTCGCCACGAGCGGGGGTATTCCCTTCTGCTCCAGTAGATGGGCATCAGGCGTTGCCCCTAATATGACCTGTAGAATGGTTGCGAACGCAGCCAACTCAAACAATAAGGCAACTGATAGTCCTGTCGACCGCGCGGCGCCTGAGTGAACAAGCAAGTACTGAGCGCTTTCGGGAACAATTTTATCTCCAATCCAAATGCCGCTACAGACTAAAGCTAACAATCGCAAAGCCAATGCCCGTTTATACCAATTCCAGTAGCATGAAACAAAAGTTATTGGGATAAATATACACCAATCGAACGCTGTAATGAGCTCACCAATTCTAGGCTGCTTCTCCCACGGAAACGTCGATTTAAAGCTCCAGGCTGCAAGGGCCCATATAGGCAACATCGCCCTACCGCGGGACGCTGATGTCCACGCCGTTCGCCTTCAGTTGATCGAGCACGCCGTTCGGTGCGTCGAGATAGTCCAAGTCCACCAGCGCCACCGATTTGCCGGGCTTTGACAGCGCGTCGGAGATCGAGGTGACGACGTCGCGCACGCCTTTTTCGATGAAGGCGGGCTTGTTCGCCTCCTCGCCCGTGCAGGAGGTCCGGCCGCGCTCGGCCCGATGAGCGCGCAACGTTTTGACATCGCCGCTGGCCCAGGCCGCCGCCGCGGCGTCCATCTCGCGCGCTTCCCAGTCCGCTTCCGCCATGATCAGGCGGAAACAGTCGAGCTGCTGGGCGTCGGTGAGCCCCCGCCCGACGCGGATCAGCGCTCCGACCTTGATCTCGCCCATCTCCCGGATCGGCACGTGCGCCTGTCTGGCGAGGCTTTTGATCGTCGACACCGGCTTGTCCACCGACAGTTTCAAATTCTGGTTCTGATTGGCCAGAAGCACCGCGGCGGCGGCCGTGGGCTTTAGCCGGTCGACCGGCAGAGGCGACGGCTTTCCGGCGTGTGACAGACGCTCATAAGCCTCGGCCTCCGCCGGGGGCAGGACGTCCTTGAGCGACTTGCCGGCGGGCAGCATGAACGCATTGTAGTTCCAGGCGATGCTCCACAAGTCGCCTAGGCCCACCTTCGGCTCGGCGGGAACGAGCAAGACCGACGCGCCGTCCAGGGCGTGAACGATTCGCCCGTCTTTCCATTCAAGATGTTCGGGCAGCGGCCGGAAAAAGCCCATGATGACGACCTGGCTGTCGCCCTTCACCGCCCGCCACAGGGCCGGTCCCGGCAACTCGACCTGTATCGGCGCGAGATCGGTGATCACGGCGCTATCGTCCGAGGGGGGCGACGCTGGCGGCGGCGCCTGAGCTTGAGCTTGAGCTTGAGCTTGAGTTTGAGCCTGTGCGTCCGCGGCTGCAGCGCCAAAACAAACAGACAGGGCCAGTGCGCCGGCCAATATCGCTGAAACCGTCATAGACACATCAAACTCACTCAAACCAAGCCTGACGTTGACAAGGGATTTAGGCGGATTTGGGGCGCGTCGTCGGACACGGTCAGACGCAGCCCCTCGGCTCCTACGGCGCGAGCATCCCATCCAGAGCCACGAACTGTTCCGGCCAGGCGCCGGTGCTTTCGGAGGCGATGGCGGCGTCGAGGGCGGCCTTCGACGGGTAGAGCTCGTGCACGACCACCTCTGTCCCGCCGTCCACCGCCGCGAAGGTCACCGTGGTTATGGCGCCATCCGCCTCTTCCTCATTCGTCCAGACGAGGCGGGTCGGCGGAGTCACCTCGTTGTAGCGGCCG
>CAIUZX010000567.1 GCA_903903715.1 uncultured Caulobacterales bacterium | reverse complement strand
TCAGAGGAACCCCTGAGAGAAGAGTGCCGTCGACGCGGGTTGGCACGTTGCCGCGACTTTGACTGGGATGTCACTGGCCGAAGCATTCTTAAAATACTGGTGTCGTGAAACCGGAGATCCAAGACATTTGGCTAAAAGTCGAACTTCTTGAACATATTCGCATTCAAACATGGATTTTCCGCATGAACATTCTGATGATTGCCTCGGGTTATCCGCCAGATATTCGGGGCGGCGGCGAAATATCTACGCAAATGCTCGCGGAATGCCTATCAGGACAAGGTCAGACGGTCACAGTTCTAGCCGCCGCCGATCGCGAAAGCCGCGAAGCCGTCAATGGCGTGGCGGTTCATCGCGTCCCCTCACCAAATGTCGATTGGAACTTCGACAAGACCCGGAGCAGCCTCAACAAGCTGCTCTGGCATGTCGGTGAAAACTGGAACCCCCGCGCCCGCGCTCTGGTTCGGCGCGAAATCGATGCGGTGAAGCCCGACATCGTCGTCACCAGCACCATCGAGAACTTTGGTGGAGAAGCCTGGCGTGCGGCTAAGGACACTGGGACGCCTGTTGTTCATATCCTGCGCAGCTATTTTCTGCTTTGCTGGAAGGGCACGATGTTCCGGAACGGACGGAGCTGCGCTCACCCCTGTCTCGAATGCCGACTGTCCACAGCAGGGCGGCAAGATGCGACCCGCCAGCTCAGCGGTGTGGTCGGTATTACACGCTTCATCCTGCAGGCCCACCGGGACGGCGGCTTGTTCGCCTCTCAGGCCGAGGCGGGACAGACCGTCATCCTTCCGGACCCGGTGATGGAGGTGAGCGCCGCGCGATCTGCGGGACACCGCCTTCGCTTCGGATTTCTGGGAATGCTCACGCCCAACAAGGGGGTGGAGCGCCTGCTGGAAACCTGGGCTTCGGAACGACCTCCCGGCGCGGTCCTGTCTATCGCCGGAACCGGGCAGGACGACTATGTCGCCTCCCTCAAGGCGCTCGCATCGGACGGGGTCGAGTTCACCGGGTGGGTTTCTTCGGAAGCCTTTCTGGACTCGATCGATTTTCTCATCGTGCCTTCGGTGTGGAACGAACCCTTCGGCCGCATCGTCGTCGAAGCCTTTGCCCGCGGGGTTCCGGTGCTCGGCAGTCGCACCGGCGGGATTCCCGAACTGATCGAGGTCGGTCGAACCGGCGACCTGTTCGACAGCACCGAGGCTTCTATTCGCGACGTGATCGCCCGCGCCGCCCAACTGGACGGCGACGCCTACCGACGCATGAGCCTAAATTGCATCGCGGCGGCCGGTCGATACCTGCCTCAACGGCTCTCTGAGGAATACGTCGCCTATTTGGACACCGTTGTTCGACGTCACCGTATGAATGGCGGATCAGCCGAAATTACCGGCTGATACAGCACGCGTGTTTCGCCTGGCCCACAACCTCTACGCCCGCCGTGCAGGCGTAGGCGCCTGGGAAGCAGGGGTTGTTGCGGTCTGCTTCGCAGCATTGGGCCGCGCCGACTCCGCACGCATAGAAGCCCTGCTCGGTCTTGCATCGCGCGGCGGAGAGCGCGCCGGAACCGTAGTCCACCTGGCCAACGAACCGGTTCTGCCCCGCTTGTGGCACACAGACGATCTGGCGACCTGACGGCCCCCCGACCGGGCGGTAGGCGCCATAGCCGTAGGGGCAGCTCTTTCCGCCCAGCTTTACCCCCGGCGGCGGCTGCACGGGCATCAAGGTTGGAGAAGACTGCGCCCAAACTCGACCGCCTGTGACCAGCGCGGCCGCCAGGAACACCAGCAAGAGGAGCGTCCTAATGGGCTCGCCACGACCGACGATCCGCTTCATCGGCAGTCGGCGCAGGGGAAAGTCCTCCAACGAGCCGAGCACGGGCGTACCGAGCAAAAGCTCCACCTGCCGCGGGGAATTGATCCGCTCATCGAAGATCTCGAGGCAGTAGGCGACGGCGAGGGCGAGCATAAGGCTCGACATCAGCCCGCCGATCAGGATCAGCGGCTTGTTTGGCGCCACAGGCGCCGGCAACGCGTGGGCCGGGTCCATGACTTCGACCGTGCTGATCTTCTGGCGGCTGAGATCATTGGAAATCTGGGCCTCCTGCACCGCCTGCAGATATTC
>CAIUZX010000566.1 GCA_903903715.1 uncultured Caulobacterales bacterium | reverse complement strand
GCGACAAGCCCTGCACGCCGCGGTGCTGGGCTTTCTCCACCCGATCACGGGGGAAGCGTTACGCTTCCAGTCGGGCTTTCCCGCCGACCTCGCAGCGCTTGAGGCCGAACTGGAGCGTTTGTAAAGACCGGCGTAAATCATAACCAAGCACGCTAGTCGGAAATTTTTTGCGCGATATCTGACAAAGGCCTTAAACGGGTCGCATCCTTCCCCACATACTGGTCGTATTGACGTGTAAGGCTGCGGCTCTGCGTCCCCTCCCCACCGGGGCGTCCTGTCGACCTTTCAGACGTCAATTCACAAATAGCCGATACCTTAGGTGAACTCCGGGGCGGGTTCGGATCGGCAGGGGATGGTTGTTCATGGCTACGAACGCACTGGTCGTCATGTCCCCCGAGGGGGGGCTTTCGCGCTACCTGACGGAAATTCGCAAGTTTCCGATGCTGACCAAGGACGAGGAGTTCATGCTCGCCAAGCAGTGGCGTGAGCATCAGGACACCGACGCCGCGCACCGGCTTGTGACGTCGCACCTGCGCCTCGTCGCCAAGATCGCCATGGGCTATCGCGGCTATGGCCTGCCCATCGGCGAAGTGATCTCCGAGGGTAATGTCGGTCTCATGCAGGCGGTGAAGAAGTTCGAGCCGGACAAGGGTTTCCGTCTCGCGACCTACGCCATGTGGTGGATCCGCGCCTCGATCCAGGAATACATCCTGCGGAGCTGGAGCCTCGTAAAGATGGGCACCACCGCGGCGCAGAAGAAGCTGTTCTTCAACCTGCGCAAGACCAAGAGCGAGATCAGCGCGTTCGAGGAAGGCGATCTGCGCCACGAGCAGGTGGACTATATCGCCACCAAGCTCGGCGTGACCAATGACGAAGTGATCAGCATGAACCGGCGTCTCTCGGGCCCGGACAGCTCGCTGAACGCGCCGATGCGGGTCGACGGCGAAAGCGAGTGGCAGGACTGGCTGGCGGACGACACCGCCGAAAGCCAGGAGTCCACCGTCGCCAATTCCGAGGAATACAGCGTCCGAATGGATCTGATGAGCGACGCGATGAAGGGCCTCACCGATCGGGAGAAGCACATCCTGACCGAGCGCCGACTGAAGGACAATCCGACCACCCTCGAGGACCTCGCCAGCGAGTATGGCGTCAGCCGCGAGCGCGTGCGTCAGATCGAGGTGCGCGCCTTCGAAAAGCTGCAGAAGAGCATGCTGACCCAGGCCAAGGCCAAGAACCTGTTGATGGACTGAGGCGCGGCTTACTGCGCCCCTGACAGTCGCACCAGGGTGGCGTCGACGAGCTGGAAGACGGGGCCGTTCGGCGCCTTGGCCGGACCGGACGGAACGGTCGTGGAGCGCAGGGCGATCGGAAGGACGGTTTGTCCCTTGATCCTCCCGGGGGGAATCAGGAACGCGGCGGTGTCCGGGCCCTGGCCCTTCCGCGGCGCAAGGACCTCCCCGCCGCTGGTGGCCTCCATTCTGAACGCGCCGCCGGACAGCCCGCGGATCCGGACCGACAACATCAACGGGCCTGTCTCTCCGGCGGGAATCGGCATGTAGAGCGACGCTTCTGCGCCATCACTCGACACGCTGGCGCCTTGCGGCGCGTTCCAGCCACTTCCCAGAAGGCACCTGTTTTCCGGCTTCGAGATGGCCAGGGCCTCGCCCAGCCTCACCGCGGGCGACCGGACCGGCGAGAGGCTGAGGTCGGAGACGTCTGCGCCCGCAGGCGGCACGATCATCACCCCGTCCAGGCGGTAAGCGGTCATCATCGGGAACGGCGCGCAGCCGTCGGCCAGCACGTACAGGCGGTCCGACGCCAGGCGCCCCATGCGCACATCCGCTTCGTCGGCCTTCTGGAACGCAAACTGCGCCGGAGAGACCCGCGCGCTGTACATGGTGGTCAGCGGCACGCCGAGCTTCGTCGCGCGGAAGGCGAGCTCCCAGAACAGGTCGAGGGTCGTCTGCGGATCAGAGGGCTGGAAATCCACGACCTTCGCCGCCTTGATCAACCGATCCCATTCGGGGCTCCTGATGCGGTGAAACACAGCCGGCGCGGCGGCGACGCTCGTGAACTTCCGTTGCTCGGGCATGAACACCGACAGATCGGCGATCTGCAGGACCAGCGCGGCGACCAGCGCCGGCTTGATCCACCGGCGCGGCATTTTCGCAAGGGCGAGCAGCGAAGCCAGGATCAGCGCGTAGGACACCGGCCACATGAAGCGCCCTGTGGACCGAAGCATCGCCGTGATCGGACCCAGCAGCGACCCATAGTGCAGGTCGATCAGCAGATGCGAGCCGAGGTGAATCTTGTCGGACATGGCGAAGGCCCAAAAGGCGACCATCACCGGCGCGAGGTAGATCGCCCCATCGAATCCGGTCCCGTCCGACGACAGCGACGGCGCCCTGTCGAAGAGCCGCCGGAGACGAAGGCCCAGCCCGAGCAGAACGAGGCAGATGACGCCGAAGCCCAGATACTGGAACCCTTCGTAAGCGCCGGTGGTGACCGGAATCGCGGGGAGGAAGCGGGAATTCTGAGACGTCTGCGGATTGATCCAGGCCAGAGCCTCCGCAACATAGACGCCATATCCGCCGGCGGCCGACTGCCGTGCGCCGAAATAGCCCACGAGGCCCATGGCGATGATCAGCGGCGCCACGATGGTGGCCTCGCTCTCCTGCGTCGCGCCGACCGCCGGACCCGCCTTGCGGCGCCGGAGCCGGGTGCGCACGACGTCCGCGGCGAAGACGCCGCCCACCATGAAGGTCAGATAGAAATTGGTCAGGGATGTCAGGACGAGAAGCAGGCCGAAACCGAAGTTGCGCCGACGCGCCTCCCGCTCGAATCCGTAGATTTCGAGCGCCCAGAGGATCATCCAATGACAAAAGAGTGTGTTGTGATAGAGCCTCGCCAGGAAGAACGGCGTCAATCCGATCAGACATCCGGCGATGAAGGATTCAGGGTCATCCAGACCGGCCTTCCTGGACAGGCGATATCCAAAATTGACCTGCAGGACGAGCGACGCGAAGAACCACAATCCGACGTACTGGAACGGATCCGGCAGGACCGGCGACAGGATCTTGAACAGGAAGGCCAGCGCGGGCAGCGAGTCGGTGAAGACGATATTGTCCCCCGCCGGCCAGTCCACCAGCCGCTCCGCCCCCAACGGCAACCGCCAGACATCATGGCGATAGGCCTCCCACCCGACGAAGCTCGCGCCCCAGTCGAACTGCAGCAGCCAGTGAACGTTGGTGGGGTTCAGCACTTCAAGATGAAAGCAGAGGGAGAAGATCACCGCGCCAATGAAAGCGCAGATGACCAAGGGACGCCACGTCTCGAATCTCATTGCGTCCCCACCTCCTTGAAATTCAACTGCAGTACGCGGTCGGCATGCATACAGACGAACAAGTTTTTAGAAAAAGTTTAAGCATGTTGAGGGGCGCAGATCTTCCGGATAGCCGCGAATTGACAGTCACCCAGCATTAATCGGCAAAATCTCCGCGATCGTCGATCAGATATATTGGTCGACTTTTGACCTCAATAAATATTCTCGCAATATATTCGCCAATAACACCGAGACCAATAATAATGATGCCGTTAAAGAACAACACAAGACTGACAAGGGATGCATAACCTGGCAGATCAACCCCAAGTATGATCGTCTTTCCCACAATGATAAACAGATAGATGGCCGCAAACAGGCTCACGAAAAATCCGAGATAACTCCAGATCTTGAGAGGGACCGCGCTGAAGGAAATGATGCCATCGAGGGCGAGATCCCAAAGCTTTCGGTAATTGAACTTGGAGGTTCCAAGGCTTCGCTCATTCCGGGAATAGGTCACATATTCGGCCTCGAAACCGACCCAGGCGAAGATGCCCTTCATGAACCGGGACCGTTCAGGCAGCCTTTGCAACGCGTCGACAACAACGCGGTCCAGAAGCCTGAAATCACCGACATCGGCTGGAAGCTTCGGGTTCGCGAGGGCGCCGATAATCTTGTAGAACCACCGGGCGGTCACCCGTTTCATCAATGTGTCGGTCTGACGATTGGCGCGATGGGCGAGGACGATACGGGCGCCGGCGCGCCAGCGCTTCACCATCTCGACCAGCAACTCCGGCGGATCCTGAAGATCGGCGTCCATCGGCACCACGGCCCGCCCCTTCGCCGCATCGATGCCGGCCGTAAGCGCAGCTTCCTTTCCGAAATTTCTGGAGAGATTCAGGATCTTGATCCGCCGATTGGCCTTCCGCCACGTCCTCAGTTTTTCGAGGGTCCCGTCCCTGCTGCCGTCGTTGACGCAAATGATTTCGAACTCGAGGTTCAACGACTCTGCGATCGGAATGACGGCCTGGAAGAATTGATCACAGCCGCGCTCCTCATTGAACATTGGGACGACAATCGAAATATCCACAACATCAACTCCGATGATTTTCCAAAATAAGCGGCAATGTCTACTGTGAATTCTGAGAGGTTGAAGCCATTGAACTGATTTTTATAGCGCGACATTGAGTCGTCGATCGCGGCGCTGGACTCAAATCCGACACATCTGCTTGCAACGGAGGAAGTAATACGACGTCGTCAAGGCGATAGAACTGTGCGGACGTCTCCGGAATGCAGCCATCCGCAAAGACATAAAGCCTATCCCTGGCGAACCGACCTCGACGAATGGCCACTTCATCCGCCTTCTGAAACTCGGCCTGCGCCGAATCTATGCGCGCACTGTACATCGTCGTGACCGGAACGCGCAGTTTCGTCGTGCGGTCGGCCAGCTCCCAGAACAAGGCGAGGTGAGCCCGCGGGTCGGACGGCTGGAAATCCACAGCCCTGGACGCCCGGATCAACCCGTCCCAGTGCGGACTCCTGAGGCGCTGAAAAGCCGCCGGGTTCGCCGCGGCCTCGGTGAACATCCACTGCTGACGCAGAAACGCCGACAGATCCGCCAGTTGCAGGACAAGAGCCGTCACCAGCACGGGCTTGATCCATCGCCGCGGCAATTTCGCAATGGCCAGCAACGTGGCCAGGATCAGCGCGTAGGAGACGGGCCACATGAAACGCCCGCTGGATCGCAGCATCGACGTGATCGGTCCAAGCAGCGAGCCATAATGCAGGTCGAGGACGAGGTTCGCGCCGACGTGAATCCTGTCCGATAGAGCGAACGTCCAGAAGGCGAACAGACTCGGCGCCAGATATGCCGCCCCGTCGAAGCGGACGCCGTCCGTCGGCGCAGACGCCTTCTGCACAGCGCGCTGCAGACGAAGGCCAAGCCCAAGCAGCGCCAGCAGGATCACCCCGAGTCCGAGATACTGGAAGCCTTCGTAGGCGCCCTGCGAGACCGGCGTCGCCGGCAGGAAGCGGGAGTTCAGCGGAACCTGCGGATTGATCCAGGCGAGGGCTTCGGAAACGTAGAAGCCGAACCCGCCTGCGGCCGATCGCCTCGCGCTGACATAGCCCATCACGACCATCGACACGACCAGCGGCGCGACCGACATCGCGGCGGAGGCGGCGACCGCCGGACCGGACCTGTCGCGGCGGAGCAGGCTTCGCAGGACATCCGCCGCAAAGACGCCCGCCACCATGAAGGTCAGATAGAAATTGGTCAGGGCGCTCAGGAGCAGCAACAGACCAAAGCCGAAGTTGCGTCTGCGCGCTTCGCTCTCAAACCCGTAGATCTCCAGAGCCCAAAGGATCATCCAGTGGCTGAAGAGCGTGTTGTGGTAGAGCCTCGCCAGGAAAAACGGCGTAAGTCCCACCAGAAATCCGCAGATGAGGGACTCCAGCTCATCCAGACCGGATCTTCTGGTGAGGCGGTAGCCGAAATAGACCTGCAGAATGAGCGAAACCAGGAACCACCAGCCAATATACTGGAAGGGTTCTGGCAATACGGGCGAAAGTATTTTGAACGGAACGGCCCAGGCCGGCAGGGAGTCCGTGAAGATGATGCTGTCGCCCGCCGGCCAGTCAAGCAACCGCTCCGCGCCCAGCGGCAGCCGCCATCCATCGTGCCGGTAGGCCTGCCACCCGACAAAGCTTTGCCCCCAGTCGTATTGCAGGAGCCAGCGCACATTGACCGGGTTAAGCACTTCGAGATGGAAGCACAGGGAGAAGATAAGGGCGCCGATGGCGGCGCAGATCGCAAAGGGACGCCAGCTCACCCACTTCATCCCGACCCAATCCGACTGTCCGCCGCCCGCAAGGCGCGGTCGGGTCGCATTCAGGCGGACAAGATTTTAGAAATGGTTGACGGCCGACTTACTGCGTTCTCGCCCCGGACATTCAGATCTAACCGGCGGCCTTGACCATCAGTCGCTCATAGAAGCTGACCAGAGCCTGCACATTTTCGAGCGAGATGTGTTCGTTTGCGCCGTGGATCATCTCGATGTCCTTCAACGCGAACGTCACCGGCTGGAAGCGGTAGGTGTCCTTCGCGACCTCGCTCATATGCCGGCTGTCCGTCCCGCCAGTGACCAGGCCCGGTGCGACGGGCGCGTGCGACATGTCCGCGGCCAGGCCTGCGATGATCCTGTAGCCTTCCGACGTGGTTGACGACACAGGCGAGGGGTTGGAGAAGATGCCGCCCTTTTCAAACTCGACTTCCACCGGCAGGGTCGCCACTGAAGCCCGGGCGCGGGCGAGCACCTCGTCCGCCGTGTCGCCGGGGGCGATGCGATAGTTGAT
>CAIUZX010000565.1 GCA_903903715.1 uncultured Caulobacterales bacterium | reverse complement strand
AGCGTCTGTTCCCCATCCTGTCGCCGATGATCGAGTCGATCGAGGTCAAGCGCCGCGGCGTCGTGCGTCGCGCCAAGCTCTATTACCTGCGCGACCGTCGCGGCAAGTCCGCCCGTATCGCCGAGCGTCAGCGCTCGACGACCAAGGCCGATACGGAAACGGCTGGCTCCTAGGATCTCAAGGCTTCAAGGCGACGGCGCGTCAGATTGTGTCGTCGTCTTTCGGTCCTGAAATGTTTCTGCGCGGACATCATCGGGTCCTTGCGCGAAATCTGATCACCACAATTGGGGATTAGAGCCCTATGGTCACTCAATTGACCAAGGACTGAACCGATGAAACGTCTCCTTATCGCTGCGGCTGCGACGGCGCTGATGGCCGGCGCGGCTTTCGCCCAATCCGCGCCGCCGTCCGAACACGGCATGGCCGCCGAACATATGCGGCCGCGCCATCACGATCCTGAAAAGATGGCCGCCCACCTGCGCGCCGCTCTGCAGCTTCGCGCCGACCAGGAGCCCGCCCTGAAGGCCTTCGTCGCCTCCATGGCGCCGCCGAAGGATGGCGAAGCCATGCACGAGCACATGCGCAAAGAGCACGAGGCTCTAGCCGGCAAGCCGACGCCCGAAGTGCTCGACGCCATGATCGCCAAGGCGCGCGAGCACATCTCCAGGCTCGAGCAGCACGCCGCCGCCGTGAAGACCTTTTATGCGGGCCTGTCGCCGGCGCAGCAGAAGGCGTTTGACGTGATGGCCAAGTCGCACATGCACGGAATGATGCGTCACGGCCCGATGGGCGGCCCACCCATGGGCGGCATGATGGGCCATCCCGGCGAAAACTGATTCCACGCCGCGGGTCTCCTGGGCGGTTCCGCCCGTCCCGGGCGCCCCCTATCTCACCGGCGTGGGGTGCAGGTCGAAGGCGATCGTCAGGCGGCGGTCCCCCGTCCTGAAGGGCACGGTGCCGTGCCACATGTAGCTCGGGAACATCACCAGCAGTCCCGGCTCCGGCTTTACATAATGTTCGGGGCCGAGCTCCGGCCAGGTCTTCACCCCGGGCTCCCCGAACTTGATCCAGCCGGCGTGCGGGTCATCAGGCTCTTCCGGCGGCAGGTCGATGTAGAAGGCTGAGGATATCCAGCCCATCGGGTGGATGTGGTCCACATGAAAGCCGTTTGGTCTCAGGAAGACCGACCAGGCCCCGACGACGGAATAGGCGCCGGTGGTGTGGCGTCCCATGCCTTCGGTGTCGGCGGCGAGCTTTTGCATGTGCTCGCGGATCGGGGCGTCGATCGCGGAGAAGAAGGCCTTGATCGCCGGCTCATCCGTCGCCTTGAGATTGAGCGTGGTCTGGCTGCCGCCGCGGAGGGATTGGTCGAAGGGATGCTGGACGTGCGCGTGCAGACGTAACAGCGCCGCGGACAGATCGCCAAGATAGGCGGACAGGCTCGCCCAGCCCTCGGGCGGGGAGATCTTGTAGGCTTGGACGTACTTGTCATAGTCGTAGAGGTCGTAGCACCGCGGATCCCGCACCAGCCGCCAGGCGGTCGCCGCCCGCGCCAGCACCATCTGATCATCCGGATCCCGCGCCAGCAGCCGCTCGCAGACCTCCTGCGCGCCCTCGGCGTCGCCGGTGGCGAGCAGGGCGTCGACCAGGGACACGAGAATGCGGTGCTCGCTGGGCTGCAGGGCGTCGGCTTCGCGGGCCAGGCTGAGCGCCTGATCCGCCTGTCCCATCTTCAGGGCCAGGTCCGCCGCCTGCACGATCAGTTCGGGCCGGCGTGCGCCCTGGCGCGCCATGGCGGAATGGAGCAGGTCCAGCGCGCCCGCCGGATCGCCTGCCGTGTCGTACAGCTTGGCCAGGCTGCCCACGTGCATGAGCTCGTCCGGATGGGACCTTATGAGTTCCGTGAGATGCTGGCCGGCGGCGGCGACGTCGCCGGTCCGCATCCAGATGGTCTGGGCCAGCTCGCGCCCGGCTTCGGCATGTGCGGGCGCCTGTCGCAGCGCCTCCCGGTAGGCGTCGATCGCAGCGTCCGCGCGCCCGAGACCCTCAAGCGCCCGGGCCAGCACGAGCCAGGTCGCAGGGCCCGTCTGGCCGCGCTCCATCGCCATGCGCGCCGAGTCCGCCGCGGGGGCGTAGTCGTGCAGGTCGCCCAGCGTGGCGCCCAGATTATGATGCGCGACGCCGCTGCCGGGATAGAGCGCGACGGCGCGTCTCTGCACCTCCAGCACCTCTTCGTCGCGTCCGGCCATCCGCAGGATATTGGCCCACGCCGCCAGGAATTCGTGGTCCTGACGCCCCGCCGCCGACGCGTCCGTGAAGATCTGGATGGCTGCGTCCGGGCGACCCTGACGCCAGAGGCATTCGGCCAGCCCGATCATAGCGACCGTATGATTGGGGAAGAGGGACAGGGCCTTGCGGAAGGCGGCCTCGGCCTCCTGCTGCCGGTTGTCCCCGACCAGCGCATCGCCGTAGGCGGTCGCATAGGTCGCTTCGGAAGGATCAAGGCTCACGGCGCGGGCGAGGACGAGGGCGGCGCCGGCGGCGTCCTTTCGTCTCAGTCGCGCAAAGCCCGCGACGGCGTAGAGCCTGGCGTCCTGCGCGCCAGCGTCCAGCAGCGGCCCGAGGCGGCGCTCGACCTCCTCCAGCTTGCCGTTTCGCAGGAGTTGCGCAGCTTCGGCAAAAGCGCGGTCTTCGGCGGGATCGACGGTCTGTGTCATCAGGAGTCCATGCCGAAAGTCGGGCGCGCGCGCAATGCCGCATGAGGCGTCGCCGACATGCCTAACGTCATCCTAAGGATGTGGATTCACCCATTGTTGTCGATCCCGGTGTTGATGTTCCGCGGTGGACGGGGGCGGTTCTCCTCCTGCGGGAAGTTGGTTGTGAACGACGAGTTCGACATCAATGCGCTGCGTAAACAGTTCCGATCCGCGGTTTTCGTGGATCGGAGGCAGGCGAACCGCGAGCCCGAACCGCGCCAGGCGGGGCCGGACCTTTTCGAGTGGGCGGGGCTGTCGGTCGAGCCGGTCGACGACGCGACCGCCACGACGGACTGGCCGCCGGTGGTCGTCCCCATCGGCTCGATGAATCGCGCCAGACCCTTCGGACGCCGCGCGGAACTGCTGCTCGACGCCGAGGTGGAGTTCAAGGCGCAGCCGCGCCAGGCGGCCAAGGGGGTGCTGGCTCAGATCCACGACTTTCCCGCGCCGACGGAAGCCTACGACGAGTCGAGCATCGTCCGGCGTTATCTGATCGAGACGCCGGAAGTCCCCCTCGATCCGCGCGAGGACGAGCTGGCGGACGGGGCCGATCCCGAGGACTCGGTCTCGATGGACGAGCTGGCCGCCGCCGCCCGCGCCGTGGAGGAGCTGCGGCAGACCATCGACCGGCTTCACCCCGCGGCCAAGCTGCGGGCGCGGCCGGCGGAGGCGACCCTGCGCGGCCTGCTCAACACCCTGATGCTCGAGCGGGACCGGATCGAGGCGCGGCTTGCTGAACAGCAGCCGCCGTTGGTCCTGACATCGCTGAAGCGTCGCCATGGCGAGCGCGAAACGGTGGACGTGGCCACCGCCAACGACCGGGCCGACATCTAGACGGCTACATCACCCCGCCGGAGTGGTTGAAGCTCTCGACCAGAGAGCTCGCCACCAGTCGCCAGCCGTCCACCAGCACGAAGAAGATGATCTTGAACGGCAGGGACACGGTCACCGGCGGCAGCATCATCATGCCCATCGACAAAAGCACGCTCGCCACCACGAGGTCGATCACCAGGAACGGGATGAACAACAAAAAGCCGATCTCGAACGCCCGCTTCAGCTCCGAGATCATGAAGGCGGGCACGATCACCTGAATGGGAGTCGCCATGGCGTTCGCAGGTCGGGGGATCTTGGACAGCTTGATGAACATGCCGAGGTCGTCCCGATCCACCTGATGCAGCATGAACGTCTTCACCGGTCCTGAAGCTGCCGTGAAGGCCTGCGGCAGCTCCATCTTGTGGTCGAGCAGCGGCTTGATCCCGGCGGCGTAGCTGGCGTTGAAGGTGGGGGTCATGACGATGGCGGTGAGGAACATCGCCAGACTGATGAGCACCGAGTTGGGCGGGCTCGACGCCGCGCCGATGGCCGTGCGCAGCAGGGACAGGACGATCACGATCCGCACGAACGAGGTCGTCATCATCACGATCGACGGCGCCAGCGACAGCACTGTCATCAGGGCGATGAGCTGGACCACCCGGTCGGTGAGGCCTGCGCCGTTGCCGAGATTGACGTTCAACGCCTGCGCGAGCGCGAGGTTCGGCCAGACGACGCCGAACACGACAGTCAGCAGGGAGACCACCGCGGCGCGGCGCCAGTCTTCCGGGGTCAGGGCCTGAAGGCCCTTCGCAAGTCGCTTGAACATGGACTAGCCCTTGTTTGAGGCGTTCGGCGGGGACGGGGGCGTCAGTTCCTGACCCTCGCCCAGCAGAAATAGGCGATCCTGTCCGTCGAGGCGCACCAGCACCAGTCGGCGGGAGGGATCGAGGCTCAAGGTTTCGACGACGTTCAGCCGACGCGAACCGGGCGCCGTGATCTGCAGGAGACCCTTGGGGCCCCATCGGCGGGCGGCGTAGACGCCGAGGGCGAACAGCCCCAGCGTAGCCGCGAGGGCGAACACGGCGCGCAACAGGTCCATAAGCATGACGGTCGGCTCGAACCAGTGAACGGAAACTCCCGCCTGCCCCGATTCGGAGCGGTGCGGCGAGTACACTCTCCTTTAGGGAAGACTAACGCCTCGTTAACCATGCGCCCGGCAAAGTCTTCCCACCTGATGGGCGATTCGCGCGCTGTCAGGCGGAAGATCGCTGCGCATGCCGCTCGAGGATATTTCCACCTTCGCCGTGCTGACCGCCAAGTTGAAATACTCGGCGGAGCGGCAGCGGCTGATCGCACAGAACGTCGCCAACGCTGACACGCCCGGCTATGCGCCCTCGGACCTGAAGGCCTTTACCTTCCAGACGGCGATGCGGAGTGTCGGGACCCTGACCCCGTCCGGCGGCGCGCCCTCGACTTCGCCGTCCGGTCTCGTCCTGACGCAGCCCGGTCACATGGACGGCCACGCTGGCGCAAAGCCTGCATGGCGCCCGGAGGTCAAGCCGGATTCAGAGGCGCGAGTGGACGGCAATCAGGTGGTCCTCGAGGACCAGATGGCCAAGATGACGGAGGCCCGCCTAGATCACGAGGCGGCGATCAACTTCTACCAGAAGTCTCTCAGCATGCTGAAACTGGCCGCCAAGGCCCCCGGCAAATAATCAGGAGGCTAACCGATGTCCGATACGCGGATCCCGCCCAATTCCAGTCAGACCCTCGCCATCGCCGCCTCCGCACTGCATGCGGAACAGTCGCGCATGCGGGTCATCGCCGAGAACATCGCCAATGCGGACTCGACCGCGAGCACGCCGGGGGGCGATCCCTACCGGCGCCAGATCCCCGTGTTCGAGCCCACACCCGTGGTCAAGGGGGCGACCGGGGTGCGCATGAAGGGCGTGACCTTCGATACCGGCGCCTTCAAGCAGGAGTACAATCCCAACCATCCGGCCGCGGATGCGAAGGGCTATGTGAAGCTCCCCAACGTCGACGGTCTCGTCGAGGCGCTGGACATGAAGACGGCCCAGCGCGCCTACGACGCCAACATCAACGTGATCGAGACCCAGCGCGCGATGATGTCGAGCACGCTCGGCATCCTCAAGCAGTGACGTCCGGAGCGGAGACCTAGCCGATGATGTCCCCCCTCGCCGCCGCCAAGGCCTACGCCCAGATCCAGGGCGGCCCCGCCCCAGCGCTGAAAGGCCTTGCGCCGTCGAGCGCCTCGGCGCCCGACTTCACCCAGCTGGTGAAGGGGGCGATGAACGACATCTCCTCAACCGGCCGCATGGCGGAGCAGCAGATGACGGCGCACGCCAACGGGCGCGCGGAACTGATCGACGTCGTCACAGCGGTCGCGTCGGCGCAGTCGAGCCTCGAGACCGCGCTCGCCGTCCGCGACCAGGTGATCTCGGCCTATCAGGAAATCATGCGGATGCCGATCTGACGCATCGTGCGGAAAAGTGGTCCCCGGTTTTCCGTCGTCACGATGCGTCGCAAAAGGATCTAAGCCAGGTCGCGGTAGGCTGGCTCAGGTGGCTAGACGCATCGCGCCGAGGTAGTCGCGCTTGCCGAGCGGCGCGCCCTTCATGCGCAGGATGTCGTAGGCCGTCGTGGCGTGGAAGTGCAGGTTCGGCAGGGCGAAGGACATCAGATAGCCCTCCGCCGTGAACGGCAGCTTGAAGTTCGGCAGGGCGAAGGTGACGGGCTTGCCTTCCAGCGCGTT
>CAIUZX010000564.1 GCA_903903715.1 uncultured Caulobacterales bacterium | reverse complement strand
GGACGGTTGCGCCTTTGACGCCGACATTCTCGTCGAGGCGGCAGGGCTGGAGGCGCAGAGCGTGGCGCTCCGCATCGATGGCGTAGATCCGGCCGCGGTCCCGCAGCGCATCCTCGCCAAGGGCAGCTACTTCGCCTTGAGCGGTCGGTCGCCCTTCTCGCACCTCGTCTACCCCACCCCCGTAGACGGGGGGCTGGGGGTCCACGCCACGCTGGATCTGGCCGGTCGCGTGCGCTTTGGACCGGATGTGGAATGGATCGGCGAGCCGTCATACGATGTCGATCCTCGCCGGGCGCTCGCCTTTTATGAGGCGATCCGAACCTATTGGCCCGGCCTGCCTGACGACAGCCTCACCCCCGACTACGCCGGTGTTCGCCCGAAGATCAGCGGCCCGGGGCAGAGCGCCGACTTCCGCATCGACCTTCCCAGCGATCATGGCCTTCCGGGGCTTGCGCCGTTGTTCGGGATCGAATCCCCCGGCCTGACTGCCAGCCTTGCGATCGCTGACCATGTGGTCGAAGGACTGCTTCAATAGCGGCGCGCTCGAAGGAATCGGACCAACACTGCGGGCGGCGATGCGCCTACTCGCCCAATCCTGAACGGTGACACGACTGATGACTTCCGGCGCAAAAACCGCAGACGCGCTTCGCGCCGAGATTCTCGATCTCGGCGACGCCTATTTCCGCGCACGCGGGCAGGCGACGTTCATCCCTGGCGAAACCTATATCCCCTGCGCAGGCAAGGTGATCGAAGCCGACGAACTGCGCCTCCTGCTCGACGCCTCACTCGATCTTTGGCTGACCGCAGGCCGTTACGCAGAAGAGTTCGAGCGCGAGCTGCCGAAGCGTTTCGGTCTCGCCGAGTCGCGGCTTACAGTGTCCGGGTCTGCGGCGAACCTCCTCGCCTTCTCCGCCCTGACCTCGCACAAATTGCGCGAGAAGCGCGTCGCGCCGGGCGCCGAAGTGCTGACCGTCGCCGCCGGTTTCCCGACAACCGTCTCGCCGATCGTGCAGAACGGCTGCGTTCCGGTGTTCGTGGATGTCGATCTTGAGACCTTTAATGTGGACGTGGATCGACTGGCCGCGGCGGTCACGGACAAGACCCGAGCGGTCATGCTCGCCCATACGCTGGGCAATCCGTTCGATCTGGCGGCCGTCGCCGACATCTGCAAACGCCACGACCTCTATCTGATCGAGGACTGCTGCGACGCGTTCGGCGCGACCTTTGACGGAAAGCCCGTCGGAACCTTCGGCGATCTGGCGACCTTAAGCTTCTATCCCGCCCACCACATCACTATGGGAGAGGGCGGCGCGGTGATGAGCGATCGCGCGTCTCTGATGAAGCTGGTCGAGTCCTTTCGGGATTGGGGCCGAGACTGCTGGTGCCCGCCGGGGATGTCAGACACCTGCGGCAAGCGCTTCCAGCATCAGCTGGGCGACCTGCCCTATGGCTATGATCACAAGTTCACGTTTTCGCACGTGGGCTACAACATGAAGGCGACCGACATGCAGGCCGCCGTCGGCGTGGCGCAACTGGCCAAGGTGGATCGTTTCATCGCCGCCAGACGCGCCAATTTCGATCATCTGACCGCCGCCTTCAAATCAGAAGGGCTCGACGAATATTTCATCCTGCCCAGGGCGACGCCGAAGTCTGATCCGAGCTGGTTCGGCTTTCTCCTGACGTTGAGAGAGGGTCTGCCGTTCACCCGCAGGGACGCCGTCGACTATCTCGACAAACACAAGGTCGGAACGCGTCAACTGTTCGCCGGCAACCTCGTGAGACAACCCGCCTTCAGGACCGTCGACTATCGGGTCGAGGGCGATCTGACCAATACCGACCGGTTGATGAACGACAGCTTCTGGATCGGACTTTGGCCGGGGATCGGCGCGCCTGAGCGGGCCTATATGGTCGAGACCTTCAAGCAGATGATCACCGATCTTGGCGCAGCCTGAGCGCGCCTGTTCTCCTTTGAAAGCCCGATCATGAACCTCCTGATCACAGGCAATCTCGGCTTTATCGGCCCGGTCATGACACAGTTGGCCCAGGCCGCCGGGCATCAGGTCATCGGCCTCGACGTCGGCTATTTCAAGGACTGTGTGTCGGGCCCCATCGACGAGACGCCCCCTGACCGGCAGATCCGCCGGGACATTCGCGACGTGACCTCAGAGGACCTCACGGACGTCGACGCCATCATCCATCTTGCGGGTCTCTCCAATGACCCGATGGGCGCGTTGAACGCCGAACTGACCTATGACATCAATCTGCGCTCAACACTCCGGCTGGCGGAAATGGCAAAAACGGCGGGCGTCCAGCGGTTCGTGTTCGCCTCGTCCTGCTCGATCTACGGCGCCGCCGGCGGAGCGGGCGGCGCCCTCGACGAGACCGCGCCATTCAACCCGGTGTCCGCCTATGCGGTGTCGAAAGTCAGGTCCGAAGAGGGTCTGTCGGCCCTTGCGGACCATGCCTTTTCACCGGTGTTCATGCGAAATGCGACCGCTTTTGGCGTGGGGCCGCGCACCCGTTTCGACCTCGTCGTCAACAATCTCGCCGGATGGGCCCATACGCAGAATGTGATCAGGGTCATGTCGGATGGCACGCCGTGGCGTCCGCTCGTCCACATTCGAGACATCAGCAGAGCCGCGATCTGCGCCGCTGTTGCGGAGCGCGAGGCTGTTCACGACCAGGCCTTCAATATCGGGCGCAACGACGCCAACTATCAGGTGCGCGACATCGCCCTGGCCGTGCACGCGGCCTTCCCAACGGCTGAACTTCAGATCACGGGAGAAACCGGCGGCGATCCAAGATCTTACCGCGTGAATTTCGACAAGGCGCAACAGCGTCTGCCGGGCTTTGCGCCGGAATGGACGCTTACGGACGGGGTGAAGGAGATCGCCGCCTTTCTGCGCGCCAACGGACTGAAGGACGGCGGCTTCGACACCCGCCTGTTTGTCCGCCTCAAACAGCTGCAGTATGGCATGGACACCGGCGCGCTTGACGCAGCCTTGAGAGCGCACGACTGACTGAGGCGCCGCGGATCACGGCCTTGGCGGCGGGATCGACCAGGGCGCCTGCCCCCTTTCCCAAAGGTCGTTCAGATAATTCCGGTCCCGCAGCGTATCCATCGGCTGCCAGAAGCCGTCGTGTTGGAACGCCTGCAACTGCTGGTCCGCCACAAGCCGCTCCAGGGGCTGATGCTCCCAGACGGTGTCATCCCCAGGGATCAGTTCGATGACGGAGGGATCGAGGACAAAGAAGCCGCCGTTGATGTAGCCGCCTTCGGTGTCCAGCTTCTCACGAAAGCCGGTGACTTGAGCGCCGTCCAGGTCCAGCGCGCCGAACCTTGCACGCGGTCGCACCGCCGTGACAGTGGCTTTCCGCCCGTGAGCCAGGTGGAAGGCGAGCAGCTTGTCGACCGGCACGTCGGACACGCCATCGCCATAGGTCATGAAGAACGGGCGGTCAGGCGGCAGATAAGCGCCCACCCGGCGGATGCGTCCGCCGGTCATGGTGTGTTCGCCGGTATCGATGAGGGTGACGCTCCAGGGCTCCGCCTGGACCGTATGGAAGGTCATCTTCCCGCCGATATCGATTGTGACATCAGACTGATAGAGAAAATAGTTCGCGAAATACTCCTTGATCATGTGCCCCTTATATCCAAGACAGATCACGAAGTTGCGGACCCCGAAGCCGCTGTAGATCTTCATGATGTGCCAGATAATGGGGCGACCGCCGACCTCGACCAGCGGCTTTGGACGCACGCTCGTTTCTTCCGCCAGACGCGATCCCAGCCCGCCCGCGAGAATGACTGCCGAAACGTCTTTGGGTTCGATCATTGTGCGGACAGATCCGGCTCGCGACTCAACGCGTCATCCCACATCTAAAACGTACGCGGGATTGAAGCACAAGCACCGAGCCGCGCCTGGATTTTCAGGCGCCGGTCAGACCGGACAGCCCCGGTCCTTTGCGTCGAGGATGGCGCAAGCGATGTGGTAGAGGGAGCTGGCTGGCGCGGGTTCGTCCAGGAACCCGCCATCCGGAAGCATCTTGTCCCACCAGGCGCCCGAAACCGGATGCTGCAGGTATTTTGCAAGCCCAGCAGCGGCGTTCTGGGCCTCAGCCCTGAGCGTCTCGCGCTCAGCCTCGGTCTCCGCAAACTGCGCGAGAATCACGGCCGCCTTGATCCGTTCCGTCTGCGGCCAGAGCCTTGCGCGCGCGCTGGTGATGACAAGGTCGGGATTGATCGCGTCCACGGCCACTCCGCGCTGGGAGTCGACCCCGTGGCCGACACCCACGGCGAACAGGCGGCGTGCGGCGACGGCGGCGTCTTCGCGTCCGCGCGCTTTCGCCCACCGCATCATCAACCAGCTCCATTCGAAGAGATGCCCAGGCTCGATCAGCCGTCCATCTTCGCCTGCCGCGACGCGCCATTCGGAGTCGTAGAACTCCAGAAGCGCCCCGATCTTCGCATCGATGAAGCGCGCCAGCGCGAGCTCACCGATCTCGTCGGCCTGCCGGGACCAGCGGGCGCCGCCGGTCAGCTCTTCCCAGGCGAGGCTCGCCTCGAACAGATGCATATGAGCGTTGGCCTGATAGGGGTGCGCATCACGCTCGACAAAACCCGCCGTCGGCCCCCGCCAACCTGCCAGCAACTGATCATGCAGCCGTTCGGACGCCGCGAGCCGTGCGTCAGGATCCAATCCGATCGCCGCCGCCGACGCCTGGCCGAACAGGCAGAACGCCTGATCATAGAGGGTCATCGAACTGTCGACGGGCTCGCCGGAGGGCGACAGGACCGCGTGGATCAGACCATCGGGACGCAGGAAGCGTCGCGTCATGAAGTCCAGACCATGCGCCGCAGCGTCGCGCCAGGGCCCATCCAGCCCCGCCTTGGCGGCGGTGGCGTAGACATAGATCTGCCGCCCGATGACGCGAGCGCGTCTGTTTACATTCG
>CAIUZX010000563.1 GCA_903903715.1 uncultured Caulobacterales bacterium | reverse complement strand
TCAACGAACAGATCGACCGGATGCGCCACGCCGCCACCCGGGCGGTGCTGGAGCGGGACGACGTGATCGTGGTGGCGTCCGTCTCCTGCATCTACGGCATCGGCTCGGTGGAGACCTACACCGCCATGACCTTCACCCTGTCCGTGGGGGAGATCGTGGACGAGCGGCGGCTGATGGCCGACCTCGTGGCCCAGCAGTACAAGCGCAACGACCAGGCCTTCACCCGGGGCACCTTCCGCCGCCGGGGGGACGTGATCGAGATCTTCCCCGCCCACTATGAGGACCGGGCCTGGCGGATCTCCATGTTCGGCGAGGAGATCGAGACCATCTCCGAGTTCGACCCGCTGACCGGCAAGAAGACCGCCGACCTGCCCAGCGTGAAGATCTATGCGAACAGCCACTACGTGACCCCTCGCCCGACCCTGAAGCAGGCCATCGACCAGATCCGGGCGGAGATGGAGACCCGCGTCGCCTGGTTCACCGAGACGGGCAAGCTGCTCGAGGCCCAGCGGATGGAGCAGCGCACCCGCTTCGACCTCGAAATGCTGGAGACCACCGGCTCCTGCGCCGGGATCGAGAACTACAGCCGCTATCTGACCGGGCGCCGCCCCGGGGAGCCGCCGCCGACCCTGTTCGAGTACATCCCCGAGAACGCCCTCCTGTTCACCGACGAAAGCCACGTCACGGTTCCGCAGATCGGCGCCATGTACAAGGGCGACTACCGCCGGAAATCCACCCTGGCCGAATACGGCTTTCGCCTGCCCTCCTGCCTCGACAACCGCCCTCTCAAGTTCGAGGAGTGGGACGCGATGCGACCGCAGACCGTCCACGTGTCCGCCACCCCCGGCTCCTGGGAGATGGAGCGGACCGGCGGAGTGTTCGTCGAGCAGATCATCCGCCCCACCGGCCTGATCGACCCGCCGGTAGAGGTGCGCCCCGTCACCGGCTGGCCCGACGGCCGCGCCTTCAGCCAGGTGGACGACGCCGTGGCCGAGGTGAAGGACGCCGCGAAGATCGGCCTGCGCAGCCTGGTCACCGTCCTCACCAAGAAGATGGCCGAGGACCTGACCGAGTACATGCACGAGCAGGGCGTGCGGGTCCGCTACATGCACTCGGACGTCGATACGGTGGAGCGGATCGAGATCATCCGGGACCTGCGCCTCGGGGCCTTCGACGTGCTCATCGGCATCAACCTACTTCGGGAAGGCCTCGATATCCCCGAGTGCGGGCGGGTGTTTATCCTCGATGCGGACAAGGAGGGGTTCCTGCGCTCGGAGACCTCCCTCGTCCAGACCATCGGCCGGGCGGCGCGGAACATCGACGGGCGGGTAGTGCTCTACGCCGACCGCATCACCGGGTCGATGGAGCGGGCCATGGCCGAGACCTCCCGCCGCCGGGAGAAACAGACCGCCTACAACACCGAGCACGGCATCACCCCTGAAAGCGTGCGCCGCGACATCGCGGACATCCTCAACTCGCCCTACGAGAAGGGCGACCGGGTGACCATTCCGGCCGGGGTGGCCGAGGCGGACCGGCCCTTCCTCGGCTCCAACTTCCAGACCACCCTCAAGGACATGGAAGCCAAGATGCGCGAAGCCGCGGCGAACCTGGAGTTCGAGACCGCCGCCCGTCTGCGGGACGAGATCAAGCGGCTGAAACTGCTCGATCTGGAGTTCGCCAAGGACATGGTCAGCTCGCCCTCCGAAACGTAACAAAAACTGCCCGGCAATTAACTCCTAGTAACCGGCAGATCTTGCCGTAGGCAGATACGACTCGGCAATTTTATCCCTGGGCAATTTCTACTTAACAAAATGTAACTTGTTGTTTTGTTTCAGTTTCAGTCCGTGGCCCCCGGATTGCTCTTAGTTCCATCGAGCAAAATGCTCTCGGTCTACAAAACGTGACCGGACATCTTGAAATGGGATGATCATCCAATGGCTAACAATAGTATCAACGTGAACAATGGGTCGATTCTGGCCCTCCAGAACCTGAACACCACGGCGAACAGCCTCGCGACCGTTCAGAACCGGATCTCCACCGGTCTCGCCGTCGCGTCGGCCAAGGACAACGGCGCCATCTGGGGTATCGCCCAGAACAGCCGCGCCTCCACCAGCGCCCTGGACTCGGTGAAGCAGTCGCTTCAGCGCGCCCAGTCGACGGTGGACGTGGCCGTATCCGCCGGACAGACCATCTCGGACCTGCTCAACCAGATCAAGTCCAAGGCCCTGGCCGGCGCCGACACGTCCCTCGACACCGTCAGCCGCAAGGCTCTGAACACCGACGTCACGGCCCTTATCGGTCAGATCCAGAAGATCGTCTCCACGGCGGACTTCAACGGCACTAACATCATCAAGACCAACGGCGCATCCATCTATGCGCTGGCCAACGCGTCGGGCTCCAGCAAGCTGACCGTCCAGGGTCTGCTGCTCGGCATCGGCGGAACGTCGAACAACACGACGGGCATCACCTTCACCGCGACGGCGTCCTTCACGACGGCCACCACGGCGGCGACGTTCCTGTCGCTGGTCAACACCTCGATCACCCAGGTCAACGCCTCGGTGGCCAAGCTCGGTACGGGCGCCAACGCCCTGACCACCCACCTCAACTTCGTCTCCAACCTCCAGGACACCCTCACTCAGGGCATCGGAAACCTGGTCGATGCCGACGTCGCGAAG
The DNA here is from genome assembly GCA_903903715.1 of uncultured Caulobacterales bacterium. Lineage (GTDB taxonomy): Bacteria > Pseudomonadota > Alphaproteobacteria > Caulobacterales > Caulobacteraceae > CAIMFV01. The sequence goes on along the minus strand of CAIUZX010000563.1, from coordinate 1,051 downwards.
GAAAGCGCCAACCTCACCGCGCTGCAGACCAAGCAGCAGCTCGGCGTCCAGGCGCTCTCCATCGCCAACTCCTCGAAGAGCGCCCTCCTGGGTCTCTTCCGCTAAGTCCGCCTAGTCTACGCCGCTTCCCACACAGGCGGACAGACAAAGATCTGGAGCCGGGTCGCCTCCCACACGGGCGGCCCGGTCTCTCATCGGAAAGAAGCGCGCTGGGTCTCCTCCAGCGCGCTTTTTTGCGACCCCTACATGCACAGCGCTCATTCTGAGCCCCACTTCCGGGACAAGTGCTGATGGCCCTCGACCGGTCAAAGCGACGGCGAAAACGCTCGCAGCCGACGGCTCGGCGCAAAGTCGAACAGCACCGCGGTGGTATTCCGAAGCGATTGACGCATTTTTCAAGTCACATGCTTTCGACATTTTGTCATTTCGCTCACCGGGTTAACCTTGAAAATTGGATGTGATGGCCGACGTTAGCAATTTTTATTCATTTTGATCGACCACGATCAATGTATAAATGCGATATTACCCAATATTAATTTCGACCTTTACACACGAATAGTCGAATTTGCGCGATCTCATATGGCGCTAATCAGATCAGTAGGATCTCGTTAATCACAATTCGCGATGTTCACCGCACTGGTCGTCTGATCAGCGGCGCCGAAGGCGCTTAAATCATCCAGAAGGATCTCGAAACCATGGCTACCAATAGTATCAACGTGAATTCAGGGTCGATCCTGGCCCTGCAGAACCTGAACAACTCCGTCAACCAGCTGAACACGGTCCAGAACCGGATCTCCACTGGTCTCGCCGTTTCATCGGCCAAGGACAACGGCGGCCTCTGGGGTATCGCCCAGAACAGCCGCGCCTCCGTCGCCGCCCTCGACTCCGTGAAGCAGTCGCTTCAGCGCGCCCAGTCGACGGTGGACGTGGCGGTGTCCGCCGGTCAGACCATCTCGGACGTGCTGAACCAGATCAAGTCAAAGGCTCTGGCGGGGGCGGACACCTCCCTCGACACGGTCAGCCGCAAGGCGCTGAACACCGACGTCACGGC
>CAIUZX010000562.1 GCA_903903715.1 uncultured Caulobacterales bacterium | reverse complement strand
GCCTTGACGTCCTTCCAGCCCATGTCCCGGCCAAGAGGCTGTTCCATGTCCAGCTTCAGGCCCCAACGTCCGCCACCGCCGAACTGAAGTGTCTTGTGGTCGGGTTTCAGCGTCCAAGGCCCGGTCGGATCAACGTCGCCCGAGAAGTTGTTCTGGCCCGAAACCTTGGCGGGATCGGCAGACGCAGCAAAACTCGCCCCCGAAACCAGGAGCGCAGCAGCCATCGCCAAGGTTGCCTTACCAAACATCGAATCCAGACCTACCTCAAATTCACCCGCTGGCGCCATATCATTACCACGCGCCAGCTTCGTCATGGAACAGCCATCAGGCCCCTCCATCGTCAACATTCTGAGTAGTGTTATCCTCTCTACGCCGTCAATCATTTGGTCCGGAAACCTGGTGGTTCGCGAGCATCTGTGGCCGAAGTGACACGTCAGCCTATTGATCCGGAGAATTTTTGCCGCTTGGAGCTCTGTGTCGCGTGATATAGACCGAAGATACTGAATTGGGTTAAGCGTCGCGGGCGAGCCGGGGGGCGCGGCCAGGCTGGGTTCGCCGCTCAAGATCGGCGAGCGGCTCTGGCGAGTCGATGGAGCGGTGGACTATGTCGTTAGTGAGCAAGACCTTTGTGGCGCTGGCCGGGGCTTTGATTTTGACGGGCTGTGCGCACGGCGGTGCTGAGCGGTCAGAAATCGGCGGGCAGGCTCCGAAATCGGGCGGTGGTTTTCCGTTCAACCTTGGCGGCGGCGGCGGCAAGCCGCCTCCGGTTGCGCCAGCCGGGCTGGGCGTCAACGCGTTTCTCTGGCGCGCCTCGTTGGACACCTTGTCATTTATGCCGCTTGCGTCGGCCGACCCCTTCGGCGGCGTGATCATCACGGACTGGTACGCCAATCCTGAAAAGCCGGACGAACGTTTCAAGGCGACTGTCTACATCCTCGACACGCGTCTGCGAGCCGACGGCGTTTCGGTCACTGTGTTCAAGCAAGTGAAGGACGCAGCGGGCGGTTGGAGCAATGCGCCCGTGGCGCCTCAGACGGATGTGGACGTGGAAAACGCCATCCTGACCAAGGCCAGGCAGTTAAAGCTCTCGACGATCAACGTGAAGGGCTGATAAGCCGACCCCATGGGTCGCTATAATCCGAAAGAAGCCGAACCCCATTGGCGTGAGCGATGGGCGGCAGAAGACAGTTTCCGCACGCTTTCCGCAAACGAAGCCGGGGCGCGCCCGAAATATTACGTGCTCGAGATGTTCCCGTATCCGTCGGGGCGCATCCATATGGGTCACGTTCGCAACTACACCATGGGCGATGTGGTCGCGCGATTCAAACGCGCGCAAGGCTTCAATGTCCTGCACCCCATGGGTTGGGACGCGTTCGGCATGCCGGCGGAAAACGCTGCGATGGAGCGCGGAGTCCACCCCAAAGGCTGGACGTACGACAACATCGCCGCCATGCGCGAACCGCTGAAGACGCTGGGCCTGTCTATCGACTGGAGCCGGGAGTTCGCGACCTGCGATCCGGAATACTACGGCCAGGAGCAGAAGCTGTTCCTGGAACTGTACCGTCGCGGCCTCGCCTATCGCCGTGAAGGCGTGGTGAACTGGGATCCGGTTGACATGACCGTGCTCGCCAATGAGCAGGTTATCGACGGCCGAGGGTGGCGATCCGGCGCTGTGGTGGAAAAGCGGAAGCTGACCCAATGGTTCCTGCGCATCACCCACTATGCAGACGATTTGATCGAGGGGCTCAAGACGCTCGATCGATGGCCGGACAAGGTTCGGTTGATGCAGGAAAACTGGATCGGCCGCAGCCAGGGACTGAGGCTGTCCTTCAAGGTCACGGGCGGGGCCCCGGCCGAGTTCGAAGCCATTGACGTCTACACGACGCGTCCAGACACACTGTACGGTGCGAGCTTCATCGGTGTGGCGCCTGACCACCCGCTGGCCCAGACTCTGGCCGCTGATCGCCCGGAACTTGCCGAGTTCATCGTCAAGTGCCGCCAGGGCGGCGCGTCGGAGGCGGACATTGAGGCGGGCGAAAAGCTTGGCTTTGACACCGGCGTGACGGTCGCGCATCCGTTTGACCCGAGCTGGCGTCTGCCGGTCTATGTCGCCAATTTTATCTTGATGGACTACGGCACGGGCGCCATCTTCGGCTGTCCGGCCCATGATCAGCGCGACCTTGATTTCGCTCGGAAATATGGCCTCAAAGTCATGCCGGTGGTCCTGCCGTCGGGGGCGGATCCCGTCAGTTTCTCTGTGGGAGATGAGGCGTACACGGGACCTGGCCGTCTGTTCAATTCGCAGTTTCTGGACGGCCTTACGGTCGAAGAGGGCAAACGCGCGGCGATCGCCAAGGTGGAAGCTGCGGGTCAGGGTCAGGGCGCAACGGTTTACCGACTGCGCGATTGGGGCGTCTCGCGTCAGCGCTACTGGGGATGTCCGATCCCTATCATTCACTGCACCGCCTGCGGCCCCACACCCGTTCCGGAGAAGGATCTGCCGGTCCTTCTCCCGGACGACGTCGCTTTCGACAAGCCGGGGAACCCCTTGTTGCGCCACCCGACCTGGCGCTTCACCACATGCCCCACTTGCGCCGGCCCGGCCGAGCGCGAGACGGATACGTTCGACACCTTTGTGGACTCGAGCTGGTACTTTGCCCGCTTCGCCAATCCGAGGGCCGAGCAACCGGTTGACCGGACGGCGGCGGACTACTGGCTGCCGGTGGATCAATATATTGGCGGCGTTGAGCACGCCGTGCTTCATCTGCTGTATGCGCGTTTCCTCACCCGCGCGCTGGCCGACGACGGTCTGCTCGATGTGAAAGAGCCGTTCGCGGGACTATTCACGCAAGGCATGGTGACCCACGAGACCTATCGCGCGACCTGCGATGGCCGATGGGTTGCGCCCGATGAGATCGAGCAGAAGGACGGGACGACCGTTCTGATCGAGACCGGCGAGGCGGTCGAGGTCTGCGGCGTCGAGAAGATGTCAAAGTCCAAGAAGAATGTGGTCGCTCCGGAAGACATCTTCGACCAATACGGCGTGGATGCGGCGCGCCTGTTCGTATTGTCCGACAGCCCGCCGGAGCGTGACGTCCAGTGGTCCGCTTCCGGCGTCGAAGGAGCATGGCGCCTGATACAGCGGATCTGGGCGGAGTTTGACGCCCAGCCTGTGGAGCCGCCAGCGACGGTTGAAATGTCTGAGGATTGCGTCGCGCTACGCCGGGCGTCCCATCGCCTCGCACAACAGGTCACCGACGGTCTCGACAACTTCCGCTTCAATCTCGCGGTCGCCCGGATGCACGAGATGATGTCCGTCCTTCGCGCGCACCCCGCCACCGGGGCCAGCCCCGGTCAGTTGGCGGCGCGCCACGAAGCCCTCTCGATCCTCGCCCGGGTGATCTCGCCCTTCATGCCGCACCTCGCGGAGTCTTGCTGGGAGCGACTGGGGTGCGAAGGCCTTGTTGTGGATGCGCCCTGGCCGAAGCCAGACCCCGCTCTGTTGACGCAGGACGTGGCCGTTCTGGCCGTGCAGATCAACGGGAAGCGGCGCGCTGAGATAAGGGCGCCCAATGAGGCGGATGACGCCGCGATCGAAGCCATTGCGCTGGGCGACGACGACGTGCAGCGTCACCTCCAGGGCCTGACGGTGCGCAAGGTGATCGTGGTCAAGGGCCGTATCGTCAATATTGTCGCCGGCTAGAGCGACGCGTGAGGAGCTGTCCATGACGACGACGGGCCAAGGCCGGACGGACACGCAAAAGCTTGTCGCAGCACTGTGCGTCACGCTGCTCCTAGCCCTTACCGGATGCGGATTTACGCCCCTCTACGCTGATAATCAGACGGGCGGATCCTTGCGCGATATCCGCGTGGAGCTCGACGAACATTCGCGAAGCAATTTTCTCCTGCAGGAGCGCCTTAACGACGCGTTCGGTCGCGCCAATGGCCCGGGCAGCTGGGTGCTCACGGTCACGAGCGTCAAGCGTCGCTATCCGCAAGGCGTGCGGGTCAACAATGTCGCAACCCGTTATGGTCTCGGTCTGACCGTGAGCTTTGTCCTGAAGGACGCCGCGAGCGGTAAGACTGCGCTCGCCGATACGGTCACCGGACAGGTCAGCTACGCCTCTTCCGACCAACCGTACGCCGGCGTGTCGGCCGAGCAGGACGGGGAAGTGCGCGCGGCGACGGCGGCGGCGGACCTGATCCGGCTGCGTCTGTCTCAGTACTTCGCGGCGCGGCCCACGCCGTGATCCTGTCCAAGCGGGCGGATGTCGAACGCTTTATCGCGCACCCGCCACCGGAGATTCGAGCCTGCCTGCTTTTCGGCAAGGACAGGGGCGGGGTCAAGGAACGGGCAGACCAGATCGCATCAAAGACCGTTGCAGACCCGACAGATCCTTTTGATGTCTCGCTCCTGACGGAGGTGGATCTGGACCGGGACGCCACTCGCCTGATCGATGATCTCTCAGCCTTGTCACTCATGCGTGGACGTAGGCTAATCCGCCTGAAGCTCGGCGGCGACAAGTCCGGCCCCGAGAAGCAGGCGGCGGAGGCGCTCAAGGCGCACGTGGATGGCGCCACCAATCCAGACGCATTCTTTCTGATCGAAGCTGGCGCATTGGATCGCACATCTGTGCTTCGAAAGGCTGCGGAATCGGCGAAGCTATGCGTCTGTATTCCCGTCTACGAGGATGAGATCGGGGACGTCACGAGGTTTGTCCGGGAGGCGCTTGCGGCCGATCGAGTCGGGTTGACGGCGGACGCTATGGAACAGTTCGTCGCGCGCCTGCCCCGGGAACGCGGTGTGATGCGCCAGGAAATTGAGCGCTTGATCCTTTATCTCGGACCCGGAACGGGCGTTCAGGCCTCTGCGGCGGATCTCGCGGGCCATCTCGGGGTCGAGCCCGAGGCGTCATTGTTCGACGCCGCGAGCGACGCCTTCGGAGCGCGGGGCAAGGACGCGTTCTCAGGGTTTAGGCGCGTGTGGGCGGAGGGAGAGCAGGGCGCCGCAGCGGTTCGCGCCTTGAGCCAGCACCTTATGCGCCTCCGCAGGGCCCTCACCTTGATGACGACGGGCATGTCCGCTCAGGAAGCGGCGAAGGGGGTCGGAGTCTTCTGGAAGCAGGAACGCGAATTCTTGCGGCAGATGCGAAGCTGGCGGCTGAGCGATCTTGATGAACTGCAGCCGGAGCTGCTCGACGCCGACCGATTATGCAAAACGACGGGATCGCCTGACCAACTGATCGCCGAGCGTCTCGCGCTCACCATTGCTTCCCGCGCAACGCGCAGAGGGCTTTAGTTCGTCGTAGACGCCGCATCGATCCTGTGTCGCGGCCATTGCACGGAGATCAACGCTCCCCCTTGTCGCGCGTTTCTGAATTCGACCTGAGCGCCCGTTCGCTCCAGCAAGGTCTTGGCGATAAAGAACCCCAGTCCCATGCCGTAATGGTTCGAACGCGACGCCTCCCCCTGACTGCGGGTCGTGACATAGGGCTCGCCCAGTCGCGCAATCACGTCGGGGGAAATGCCAGGGCCGTCGTCGCGCACCTCCACGATGAGTCGGTTCGCGTCATAAAAGGCGACCAGCTCAACGGACGAGGTCGCAAAATCGACAGCGTTTTCGACGAAGGCGGACAGTCCGTGCAGAACTTCCGGAAGGCGTCTCACCTCGAGCAGCGCTGCGCCAGGAGCGCCTTCGACGTCGCTCGTAATCGTGATTTCCTCACCCCGATAGGGATCGGCGACTTCCTCGAGCAGCTCACTTACCCCGAGCCGAGAATGATGTTCGTCCCCCGCTTCCGGCGAGCGGGAGAGGCGGCGCAATATGTCGCGGCAACGCTCCGCCTGTGTCGACAGGAGTTGGATGTCGTCATAGAGGTCCGACCCGGGCGCGTTGTTCAGCAGCATTTCCTTGGTCACCACTTGTATCGTGGCCAACGGCGTGCCGAGTTCATGCGCGGCTGCGGCCGCCAACCCCCCGAGCGCCGAAAGACGCTGTTCGCGCGCGAGAACGGCCTGTGTGGTTGCGAGGGCGAGCTCCATACGTGAGGCTTCTGCGGAGGCCTGCCAAGCATAGGCGGCGTTGAAGCCTATTCCTGAAATGGCGGCCGCCCACATGCCGAACCGATAAAGCCATGGCGTCTGGAAGACCTCTCCAGCCGCCCAGGGCAAGGGCAAGGCGAAGAAAAAGAGGATCGTGACGCTGATCACAGACAGCAGCGCAAGGGCCGCCGCGTTGGCGGCCGGTAGGGTCGCCGCCGCGACCGTGACAGGCGCGACAAGCAACAGAATGAACGGGTTCGACAAGCCCCCGGTTAGACCGATCAGGATCGACATCTCCACAAGATCAAAGCTTAGCTGGAAAACCGCCTCCCAGCGCCCGGTCAATCGGCTGCCTGGCCAGGCCAGGCCGTAGGAGAGGTTCATCCACGCTGCTATGGCGATGACGACTAGGCAGGGGGCCAGCGGCAGAGGAAAGTGAAGTCCGATTTGTACGTACAGAACCGTGAGCAGCTGACCGAGGATCGAGATCCAGCGGAGCACAACAAGCGTCCGCAGTCTGAGCCCTCGTCTCGCATAGGCCCAGTCCCAAAGTCGACCTTCGGAAGCGACAGCCGGCGCACCGTTTTCGTCAAGCGGGCCAAGCTCTTGCAGTGACGCAAGGGTCGGCCTAACGCTTTTCGCGCCGCGTGACAGGGGCGGCTCCGGTCGATCATCGCTGGAGGCGTAAAAGGCCATGATGCGTGCAGTCTTGCGGGAGAATGGGTTATGAAACGTTACAGCGGACCCAATTCATCGTCCAAGTCAGCGTCTTTGTCGGATCGTCGTCTGAAGTCAGGTCCGGGCCTTGCCGTCCTCCTCGCGGTCGCTGCTGCGGTTGCGCTCCTTCTCGGTTGGCTGACTCTCACCCAAAGACCGACATCTAGCGGAACCGCAGACATCGGAGGACCGTTTCAACTGATCGACCAGGATGGCCGTCCGGTGGATCAATCGATCCTGAAGGGGCACTGGAGCGCAGTATTCTTTGGGTACGTGTCATGCCCGGACATCTGCCCGGCCACCATGCAGACACTCGCCGCAGCGCAAACGCGCCTCGGTGCGGAGGCTGCGGCGCTACAGATCGTCTTCATATCGGTCGATCCCGCCCGAGACACTCCGGCGCAACTCAAGGCCTGGTCGAGCCAAGCGGGGTTTCCCAGATCCGTTCACGCCCTGACCGGCTCGCCCCAGCAGGTGGCCGCTGTGGCGAAGGCGTATCGCGTCTATTTCGCCAAGGAAAATCGATCCAGCGATTACCAGGTGGCGCACAGCGCCGCGATTTACCTCATGAACCCAGAAGGGCGCTTTGTGGCGCCGCTGTCCTACGAGCAGGGCCCCGACAAGGTCGCCCGCGATTTGTCCGGAGCTATGCACGGTCGCTGAACCGAACTCACGCGTCGACTTTTGGCGAACATCTGGGGAATTCAGTCGACATTTTCTTTTTCGCAAGCGCAGCATGATATGTGTGTTCAGTGAGCTTGTTCAGAGCTTGGGAGGCGCGTTTCCGCCATGTTGTACGCATTGAATGAACTGGGCTACCACGCAGCGACGCCTTTGCGGCGCGTCGCGCGGGCGACGCGCGACTTCTGGAGCGCGCCCTACAATCCGGCGTCTGAGTCGGCGTTCGCCCGAAACATCAGCGCGGGCGCGGACCTTTTCGCGACTGTGACCCGCCGGTATGGCAAGCCTGAATGGATGATCGACGAGACCATCGTCGACGGACACAAGGTTCGGGTGCGCCGCAACACGGCGTGGTCTTCGCCTTGGGTCGATCTGGTTCATTTCAACCGGGACACGTCGGATTTGCGGCGCGCTGGACGCAAGGCCATGGATCCGGCGGTCTTGATTGTAGCCCCTCTCTCCGGCCACTACGCGACCCTGCTGCGAGGTACGGTCGAGGCTTTCCTGCCAGACCACGATGTCTATGTGACGGACTGGGTGAACGCACGTCAGGTCGGCGTTCTGGAAGGGCGGTTCGACTTTTACGACTATGTTGACCATGTTCGAGAGATGCTGCGCGCCGTTGGTCCGCGGCCTCACGTCGTCGCCGTGTGCCAGCCCGGCCCGCCGGTCCTTGCGGCGACCACCTTGATGGCCGAAGATGGAGACCCCTCGCGCCCCGCCAGCATGACCTTCATGGGCTCGCCGATAGACGCCAGGCTGTCGCCCACCGTCACGAACCGGCTTGCTGAAGAGCGGCCCTTCGCCTGGTTCAAATCAAACATGATCTACACCGTGCCTTCGCCTCACCCAGGCGCCGGGCGACGCGTGTACCCAGGCTTCGTTCAGCTCTACAGCTTCATGAGCATGAACGCTCAGCGGCACCAAGACGCCCATAAGGCTTACTTCGAGCACCTCGTGACTGGCGATGGCGATCAGGCCGCCAAACACCTTGAATTTTATGACGAGTACCTGTCGGTGCTCGACCTGACGGAAGAGTTCTATCTCCAGACCATCGATATCGTGTTCCAGACCTATCTCCTGCCGCGCGGTCTTTTGACTCATCGCGGCCGACCGGTGAAGCCGGAGGCGATCAGCGATGTTGCTCTCATGACGGTCGAAGGCGAGCTCGACGACATCTCCGGCGTCGGACAAACCCAGGCGGCGCACGGCCTATGCTCCAACATTCCGGACGGCAAGCGCGTGCTGCATGTTCAGCCAAAGGTTGGACACTACGGGGTCTTTAATGGTCGCCGATTCCGTGAGGAGATCTATCCGAGGGTGAGGGACTTCATCCAGGCGAACGACGTTGGCGCTACGGCCTAAAGCGGAAGGCGTCCCGCGATAATGTCGGAATAAGCGGGGATCTGAGCTGCGAATCCCAGAAGGGATGAGTAGACTGCGTGAATGCTGTTTCGCGCCTTGAATGATCCGCGCCGAGGTTTCGACCATGGCGACCTGATCGAGATCTGCGGTCGATCCGTTCGGCTGCGCGTGCACGCGGGCGCTCGCCGCATCAGTCTGAGACTTGATCCAAGGGATCAGATTATTGTGGCGACCGCGCCGGATCGCAGGCGCTTGAAGGAGGCTGTCGCCTTTGCGGAGAGCCGGGCGGAATGGATCGAAACCCAGCTACGCAAGCTGCCTGTGGCCGTTTCCTTCGCACCTGGTCTCATGATCACTGTAGAAGGCGCGCCCTGCCGGCTCGAGCGCGCGGCGATGCGGATCAGCCCCATCCTGAAGCCCGCGACCGGCGACGAACCGGCCCGATTGCTCGCTTATGGAACAGATGAGGCCTATTCCCGCGCGGTCGTGCGTTGTCTGAAGGCGACCGCTGCTCAGCGGTTGGAGGCTCGAACGCGGGTTCACGCGACCGCCCTGGGCCGTCCCATGCCGAACGTCTTTGTGACGGACGCGAAGGCGCGGTGGGGATCGTGTCGACAGGCCCATGCCGGGGTCAGCGCGCAAATCCGCTATAACTGGCGTCTGATCCTGTCTCCGCCATGGGTGCTGGACTATGTCGTCGCCCACGAATGCGCGCATCTCATAGAAGCCAATCACGGCCCGAACTTCTGGGCTTTGAGCCACCAACTTCATCCGAACGTGCGTGAAGCGCGGGATTGGTTGAAGCGTCATGGGGCGGAGTTGCACGCCGCGGGTCAGTAGCCG
>CAIUZX010000561.1 GCA_903903715.1 uncultured Caulobacterales bacterium | reverse complement strand
TGGCTGTTTCGCGAGGGGCGGCGCACCGGCTTTCTGCCCTGGGAGAAGAGCGTGATGATCGCAGCGTTTCTCCTGCCGCTGGTGTCGCGCCTGATCGGCAGCGCGATCCATGTCCCGACAGGCCCGTTTGTGCTCAGCGCCCTGTTCGCCGTCGTCCTCACCCGCTCAAAGGCGGATCAGCTGCGATAGTCGCCGTTGATCTCGACATAGCGTTTGGTCAGGTCGCAGGTCCACATGCTGGCCCGTCCTGCGCCGACGCCGACATCGACCGAGATCTCCAGCTCCTGCCCCTTCATGTAGGCGCTCATCGCCGCCTCGTCGTAGCCGGGGGCGACCATGCCGTCCTTCGCCGCGCAAAGCGGGCCGAAGTGGATGGCGATGGCCTCGCGGCGGATCGGCTCGTCGGCCCGGCCCACCGCCATGACAAGACGCCCCCAGTTGGCGTCCTCGCCGGCGATGGCGGTCTTGACCAGCGGGCTCTCGCAGATGGTCCTCGCGATCTTGCGGGCGGAGGCGTCGCTGGCCGCGCCCGTCACGTCCACGCGGACAAATTTGGTGGCGCCCTCCCCGTCCCGCACGAGTTGTTGGGCGAGGCTCATCAGCACGTCCCGCAGGGCGACCTTGAAGCCGGATAGTCGGGGATCGGTGGCCTCCAGCGCGGGCGCATGCCCCGCCTTGCCTGTGGCGATGACGAGGCAGGTGTCGTTGGTCGAGCGGTCCCCGTCCACAGTGACGGCGTTGAACGTGTCCGTGATCGCGACGCCCAGCATGTCCTGCAAGGCGAGCGACGAGATCGCCGCATCCGTCGCCACGAAGGCAAGCATCGTGGCCATGTTCGGCGCGATCATGCCGGAGCCCTTGGCGATTCCGGCGATCCGGACCGTGTGGCCGTCGATCGTCGCTTCGGCCACCGCGCCCTTGGGGAAGGTGTCCGTCGTCATGATGGCTTCCGAAGCCTCGGCCCAGCCATCCGGTGACAGGCGCGCAGCGATCTCCGGCAACACCGCCTCGATCTTTGCCGCATCCAGCAGCACGCCGATCACGCCGGTCGAGGCCAGCATGACCTCCTCCGGCGCGGCGGACAGGGCGTGCGCGGCCGCGGCGGCCGTGCGGCGGGCCGCCTCCGCCCCCGGAGGACCGGTGAAGCTGTTGGCGCAACCGGCGTTGCACACCAGCGCGCGTACAGCGCCGCCGTTCTGCTGGATCGCCGACTGGCACCAGTCCACGGGGGCGGAGCCGACCCCGTGCCGCGTGAACACCCCCGCCGCCATCGCCCCGTCGTCGAACGCCATCAACAGCACGTCCGGACGCTCATGCTTGTAGAAGCCCGCGCGACCGACCGCGAGACGCACCCCGGCGATGCGACCGAACGCCGGCAGAGCCACCGCCAGTGGCGACACAGAAAGACCGGGCTTGCCCGGCGATGTCGGAGTGCTCATGCGCGTCTCGGATCGGAGAAGGAAAGGGTGGGAGCAAGCCCTAGTGCGCGGACTTGGCGGGGGCGGGCTTGGCGGAGGCCGTGGCGGCGGGCGACTTGGGCGGGTTGGCCGCGGGCGGAGCCGGCGCCGGGGCGGCGTTGGCGTTGGCGGGCTCCTTCGCGGTGCCCGGCACGGCGACAGGCGCCTTGACCAGGATATCGACCTTGGTGGCGGCCCGGAGCTTGGCCAGCAGGGTGCGGATCTCGTCATAAGTCAGGAAGCGCACGATCTGGGGCCGGGCCTCGTCCAGGCTAATCGGTTGCTCGGGGCGGCGATCCTCGATCTTGACGATCGTGAAGCCCGCCGGGGTCTCGAACGGCCCGATCACTTCCCCCGCCTTCGCCGCCTTAAGGGCCATGCTGTAGGCCTCCGGCATGGCGTCGAGGGTGAAGTAGCCGAGATCGCCGCCGTTGAAGCGGGTGTTCTGGTCAATCGACTTCTGCATGGCCACAGCGTCGAAGGAGGCGCCGGTGACCAGAAGCTTGCGGATCGAGTCCGCCTCCGCCTGGGTGGCCACGACGATCTGACGGGCGCGCAGCTCCTCCCCCGCCTTGGCGAGGCGCTGCTGTTCTGAATAGAGCGTGCGCACCGCGGTCTCGTTCACAGCCCGGTCCACACGGCCTTCGACCAGCACGTCGCCCAGCACCTTCTCGCGCGCGGTCTCGATCCGCCGCGCGGCCCTCGGGTCCTTGTCGAGCTTCATGCGCAGGGCTTCGCGGGCCAGGAGCTTCTGGTCAATGACCTCATCGAGGGTGGAGCGGAACTGGGTGGACGCAGGATCGAGGGGCTCGCCCTCCGTGATCACGCCCTGGGCGACGGCCTCGCGCTTGACGTCCGAGGTCCAGATCACGTCGCCGCCCACCTTGGCCACGACCTTGTCGCCGGGCTCGGGCTTACCGCCCGTGCCGACACGCGCGTTGCAGGCGCTCAGCGTAAGAAGCACCGACGCCAGAAGGAGACATCCGGGAACGAGGCGTTTCATGAAAGGCGACCTGTTACGGAACTTAGGCGAAGAGTCGAATAAAAGTGTGGCGCATCGCCCCTGCAAGCTCAAGGCTTCGCGTTGACAGGCCCCCGACGGGTGCTTAAGTCTCGCCCGCGCGCAAGTCGAGCGGTTTTTGACCGTTCGTTTACGCACGTCGTCGCCCTTTCGTCCTTGTACGGTCAGGCGTCGGCTTTGCGCCGCTCATGGCTAAGGCGCCGTCGGCGGTCCCCTTCTCCGCCCCTCACCCCGGCGGAGATCCCATGTCGCCGGAGGCGGAAACGCGTCGCCGGCCGGAAGTTCGGAAATTCGATGCTGCCTCTGTTCAGAAAGCTTTTCGGCTCCTCCAACGACCGCAAGGTCAAAGTGATGCGCAATCGCGTGTCGGCGATCAACGCCCTGGAGCCGAAGATGTCGTCGCTCAGCGACGCGGAGCTGCAGGCCAAGACCGCGGAGTTCCGCAAGCGGCTCGCCGCCGGCGAGACCATCGACCAGCTGCTCGAAGAAGCCTTCGCCGTGGTGCGGGAGGCGTCCAAGCGCGCGCTCGGCATGCGCCACTTCGACGTCCAGCTCGTCGGCGGCATGGTGCTGCACCAGGGCGGCATCTCGGAAATGCGCACGGGGGAAGGCAAGACTCTTGTCGCCACCCTGCCCCTCTACCTCAACGCCCTCACCGGCGAAGGCGTGCACCTCGTCACTGTGAACGACTACCTCGCCCGCCGCGACGCGGAGTGGATGGGGAAGATCTACGAATTCCTCGGCATGAGCGTTGGCGTGATCGTCAACGGCCTGTCCCAGGGCGACCGCAAGCGCGCCTATGGCAGCGATATCACCTACGGCACCAACAACGAGTTCGGCTTCGACTACCTGCGCGACAACCTCGTCTATGACCTTGAGGACATGGTCCAGCGGCCGCACAACTTCGCCATCGTCGACGAGGTGGACTCCATCCTGATCGACGAAGCGCGCACGCCGCTGATCATCTCTGGTCCGACGGAGGACCGCTCCGACTTCTACCGCACCATCGATACCGTGGTGCGGGAGCTGATCACGGACCCTGAGACCTTCGACCACGACGAGAAGCAGCGCCAGGTCATCCTGACCGAGTATGGCAACGACAAGGTCGAGGAGCTGTTGATGCTCGGCGGCCACCTCGCCGAGGACTCCACCGGCCTCTATGACGGCGCGAACGTCAGCGTCGTGCACCACGTCAATCAGGCGCTGCGGGCCAACATCCTCTACGCCCGTGACCGCGACTATATCGTCAAGGCGGGCGAGGTCGTGCTGATCGACGAGTTCACTGGCCGTATGATGACCGGGCGTCGCCTCTCCGAGGGGCTCCACCAGGCGATCGAGGCCAAGGAAGGCGCGACGATCCAGCCGGAGAACCAGACGCTGGCCTCCGTCACCATCCAGAACTACTTCCGGCTCTATAAAAAGCTGTCCGGCATGACCGGCACCGCAGCGACCGAGGCGCAGGAGTTCGGCGACATCTACAAGATGGACGTCACCGAGATCCCGACCAATCGCCCCGTCAGCCGGATCGACGAGGACGACGAGGTCTATCGCACCGCCGAGGAGAAGAACCGCGCGGTGCTGATGCAGATCGAGGACTGCTACAGCCGCGGTCAGCCGGTTCTGGTCGGCACGGTCTCCATCGAGAAGTCCGAACAGCTCTCTGAAATGCTGAAGACCCATGAGTTCACGCATGAGGGGGTGAAGCGCAAGGGCATCCCGCATCAGGTGCTGAACGCCCGCTTCCACGAGCAGGAAGCCTATATCGTGGCCGACGCCGGCGTGCCGGGCGCTGTGACCATCGCCACTAACATGGCCGGTCGCGGCACCGACATCCAGCTCGGCGGCAATCTCGAGATGCGCCTGAGCCGCTGGAGGCAGGAGCAGCGCAACAAGGGCGTCGCCGTGACCGACGAGATGGCCCGCGAAGAACAGACCCGCATCGAGGCCGACATCGTGGTCAACCGCGACGCGGCGCTGGCGGCGGGGGGCCTCTACGTCCTCGGCACCGAGCGCCACGAGAGCCGGCGCATCGACAACCAGCTGCGCGGCCGAACCGGACGTCAGGGCGACCCGGGCCGGTCCAAGTTCCTGCTCTCCACCGAAGACGACCTCCTGCGCATCTTCGCGGGCGAGCGTCTCGACAGCATCATGCGCACCTTTGGCGTGGCTGAGGGCGAGGCCATCACGCACCGCTGGCTCAACTCCGCCATCGCCACCGCCCAGCGTAAGGTGGAGCAACGCAACTACGAGATCCGCAAGAACCTCCTGAAGTACGATGACGTCGTCAACGACCAGCGCAAGGCTGTGTTCGAGCAGCGTCAGGAGTTCATGCAGACCAAGGATCTGTCCGAAGTCGTGCTGGAGATGCGCCGCGACACGATTGAGGACTTCGTCAACCGCTTCCTGCCCCCCAAGGCCTATGCGGAACAGTGGGATCTGGACGGGCTGGAGGAGCGCCTGCTCAGCGTGCTCGGCCTGACCCTGCCGATCCATGAATGGGCGCAGGAGAACGGCGTCGACGCCGAGGAATTCATCAAGCGCATCTCCGCCGAGGCTGACGCCCGCGCCG
>CAIUZX010000560.1 GCA_903903715.1 uncultured Caulobacterales bacterium | reverse complement strand
GCGGCGCAGATCCTCCTGACGCGGGACGATACGGAGACGCGGCGGCGCTGGCTGAACGCCCGGGCGACGGTGCAGACCTTGCTGGCGCTAGGCGCCGTGCCGGTGGTGAACGAGAACGACACGGTGGCGACCGAAGAGATCCGCTATGGCGACAACGACCGGCTGGCGGCGCGGGTGGCGCAGATGGTCGGCGCGGATCTCTTGGTCCTGCTGTCGGACGTCGATGGAGTCTACACGGCGGACCCCCGCAGGGACGTGAGCGCCAAGCACCTGCCGCTCCTGTCCGAGCTGACGCCGGAACTTGAGGCGATGGCGGGGGGCGCCAATCAGGCCGACGGCGTAGGCGTTGGCGGAATGGCCACCAAGATCGCGGCGGCGAAGATCGCGGCGGACGCGGGTTGCGCGACCCTGATCGGCATGGGCCGGGCCGAAGCGGGCGCGCCGCTTCTGGCCATCGAGACCGGCGCACGGGCGACCTTGATCGACGCCGGACGTACGCCGCTCGCCGCCTACAAGCAGTGGATCGCGGGCGGTCTTGCGCCTTTGGGAGAAGTCAGGGTCGATGCGGGCGCGGTCACGGCGCTCCGGTCCGGCAAGAGTCTATTGCCGTCCGGCGTCGTGGAGGTTCGCGGGGCGTTCGGCAAGGGCGACCCGGTCTCGGTCTGCGATGCGCAAGGCGCCGAGGTGGGACGGGGCCTGATCGGCTACGACGCTGACGCCGCGCGCCGCATTCAGGGGCTGAAGAGCGACGCCATCGAGACTGTTTTGGGGTATCGTGATCGCCCCGTCCTGATCCACCGCGACGATTTGGTGCTGCGATGAACGCTCCGACCCCCGCATCACTGTCTCTTGAGGCGCAAATGCTGGCGATCGGCCGCGATGCGCGTCTGGCGGCGGGTGCGCTCCGGCAGTCCACACCGGACCAGCGCACCCGCGCACTCAAGGCTATGGCGCGGGAGATCCGGAGTGCTGCGGCCGAGATCCTCGCGGCGAATGCGGTCGATCTTTCTGCGGCCCGCGAGCGGCTGACGGGGCCGGAGCTCGATCGGCTGGCCTTGAACGCAGATCGCCTTGAGGGCATCGCCGCCGGGATCGAGGCGGTCGCGGCGATCAAGGATCCGGTGGGTGAGGCGATCGCGCACTGGACCCGTCCCAATGGCCTCGACTTTACACGGGTGCGGACCCCCATCGGCGTGATCGCGGTGATCTATGAGAGCCGCCCCAATGTGACGGCGGATGCAGCGGCTCTGACCCTTCGGTCCGGCAACGCGGCGATCCTGCGCGGCGGGTCGGAGTGTCTGCAGACGAGCCTTAGCCTGCATGCGGCGATCGCGCGCGCGCTGGTGGCGGAAGGCCTGCCCGCAGCAGCGGTCAGCATGGTGCGCACCTCGGACCGCGCTGCAGTGGGCCTGATGCTCCAGGGGCTGGGTGGAGCTATCGATCTGGTCATTCCAAGAGGCGGCAAGAGCCTGGTCGCCCGGGTGCGGGAGGAGGCGCGGGTGGCGGTGCTGGGCCACCTGGAGGGCCTCAACCACGTCTATGTGCACGCCGGCGCCGATCCGAAGATCGCCCGCGAGGTGGTGGTCAACAGCAAGATGCGGCGGGTCTCGGTCTGCGGGGCTGCGGAGACTCTGTTGATCGACGCGAGCGTGGCGCCGAGCCTGTTGCCGCTGATCGCCGAGGATCTCGCCAAGGCGGGCTGCGCTCTGCGGGGAGACGGTCGCGCCCGCGCGCTGCTGCCCGGCATCGAAGCCGCGACCCCAGAGGACTGGACGACGGAGTATCTCGCGCCGGTGATCGCGGTGGCGGTGGTCGACGGGATCGAAGCCGCCTGCGCGCATATCCGAAGCTTTGGCTCCGGGCACACCGACTGCATCATCACGGATGACAGAAACGCGGCGCAAGTCTTTGCAGACACAGTCGATTCCGCCATCGTCCTGATCAACGCCTCCACCCAGTTCGCCGACGGCGGCGAGTTCGGCTTCGGCGCGGAGATCGGCATCGCCACGGACCGGCTGCATGCCCGCGGCCCCGTCGGCGCCGAGCAGCTCACGACGTTCAAGTATGTCGTGCGCGGGACGGGGCAGATCCGGCCCTAGGACGCGGCGAGAAGCTGGGCGAGTTTGGGATGCGGGCTTGTCGCTAAAGGGTTGATGATCGTCACGCCGCGCGCCACGAAGCCGCTTTGCATGTCCTCTGACAAAAGGATCTGGCAGCCGGCGTCGGCGCACGCCGAAAGGATCACGGCGTCCCAGAACTGCAAGCGATGATCGACCACTAGATCCGCCGCCGCTGAGACCGTGGACGGCGAGGTCTGTGGCGCATCGAAAGCTTGGGCGAACTCCAGCAGGACGGATCGCGCGGACTGTGGGTCAGCGCCAGCTCGTCTCAGCACCACAAACAACTCACCGAGCGCCTGAGCCGGGGCGATCAGCTTCACGGAGGGACTGAGCATCGTGATCAGACGCCGGACCTCTTGAATCTTGGGCGTGTCGGCGGGATCACGGCAGACGCCCGCCAGATAGGCGAGAATATTGCTGTCGAGCGCTATGCTGATCATTCATAGAGGTCGTCGCGCGACCAGTCCCCCGCATACCGAACCGGCAGTTGCTCGACAAAGGACAGCAATTGCCTGACCGATTGCGGTCCTGACCCGTCATCCACCGGCGCCATCCGCGCGATGGGCCGTCCGCGTGACGTCACGGTGACCGTCTCGCCCTTCGCCACGCGCCGCAGGAGATCGGAAAACTGCTGATTGGCCTGACTGGCTGTGACGGCGCGTTCCATTCCATAATCCTAGTGTAAAACACTAAAATGTTCAAGAAGTTCACACGGCTGCCTTGGCGCTGTTTCCGCCGGCCAGGAACTTCTTCACGTTGCGCGCGGCCTGCCGGATGCGGTGCTCGTTCTCGACGAGGCCGATGCGGACAAAGCCTTCGCCGTATTCGCCAAAGCCGACGCCCGGCGCGACCGCGACGCCCGCTTCCTCCATCAGGCGCTTGGCGAAGACGAGGGAGCCCGCGTCCTTGTAGAGCTCCGGGATCGGCGCCCAGGCGAACATGGAGGCGGGCGGGGCGGGGATATCCCATCCGGCCTGCGCCATGGCGCGAACGAGGGTGTCTCGCCGGCCCTTATAGATGGCCCGGATCTCGTCGACGCAGTCCTGTGGGCCGTTCAGCGCCGCCGCCGCGGCGACCTGAATGGGGGTGAAGGCGCCGTAGTCGAGATAGGACTTCACGCGGGCCAGCGCCGCACACATCCGCGCATTGCCGACCACCATGCCGACGCGCCAGCCCGCCATCGCATAGGTCTTGGAGAGGCTGTTGACCTCGACGGCGATGTCCTTGGCGCCATCCACCTGCAGGATCGAGGGGGGCGGGTTATCGTCGAAGTAGATCTCCGAATAGGCGATGTCGGAGAGGATCAAGAGGTCGTGCTTCTTCGCCAGCGCCACGGCGTCGCGGTAGAAGTCGAG
>CAIUZX010000559.1 GCA_903903715.1 uncultured Caulobacterales bacterium | reverse complement strand
TGCGGATCACCAAGCAGCCGGCGCGCCAGCGCCGTCATGCGCGGGAGCTTTCGGTTGACCAGCGTGCGGATCGCGAGCTGGTCCCCCTGCCCCACCCGACGCACGAGGTCTTCGTCCGGATCGACGGCGGCGCGATTTTGGTTCCGAACGTCGTTCGTCACCACCCCTGTCCTCTCGCCTGCCAAAGTCCACATGCCGTGCGCTCCATCGCGCTGTCGCGGAAGTATCCGCCAGCCCATATGAACGGAAGATGACGCTCGGTTCCGTCGAAATCATTTGTAGCCGGACGCTCGCGCTTGGGCGATCCTTCCTTGGTCCGGGTCGTCACACGACAGAGGAGGATCGCGCTTGACACGATGGCTTCGCGTCGCCCTCGCCACCGTACTGGCCCTGGTGGCCTGGAGCGGCCTCGTCCTCTTTGGCGCGCGGGCCGGATGGTGGCGCGCCCCGGCGCCTGCGAAAAACGACTATGCGAGCGTCCTCAAGGCGGCGGAGCGCCGCTACGCCGCGACATCCAGGGGAAATTTCGCCATGGTTCTGATCGACCGCGGGACGATGGCGGGAAGCTATTTCGCCTCCCACGGCCGACCGGTCGACGGCGACACCCTCTTTCAGGTCGCCTCCATGAGCAAATGGCTCACCGCCTTCGGGGTCATGAAGCTGGCGGAGCAGAAGCGGATCGATCTCGACGCCCCGGTGTCCCGCTATCTGCGCCGGTGGCGGTTGCCGCCCGGCGATTTCGACAACGAACAGGTCACCGCGCGCCGCCTGCTCAGCCACACAGCGGGGCTGACGGACGGGCTGGGATTTCTCGGCTACAGGGCGGGTCAAACGCCGCCGACCCTTGAAGCGGAGCTGTCCCACCCGCGGGACGCCCAGGCGACGTCCAACGGACGCATCCGCGTCGGCGCCCGGCCGGGCCGCGACTGGCGGTCTTCGGGCGGGGGCTATCTGATCCTGCAGCTGCTCATCGAGGACGTCACCGACGAGACGTTCAACGCCTATATGCGGCGGGAGATCCTGACGCCCCTCGGCATGACCGGCTCCACCTTCGTCGACCCCGATCCCTCCCGCCTCGCGGACGACGTCGACGCGGATGGAACGCGGATCAGCTATGCGCGCTTCACCGCCCTGAGCGCGGCGTCCCTGTTCACCTCGACGTCGGACCTGACCCGTTTCCTGCAGGCGCAATGCCTCGGACCGAACGGCGAGCCCCCGGGGCGGGGCGTTCTGACCCCCGCCGCGCTCGAGGCCATGCGCAAGCCCGAGGCCTTCCTCTTCGGCCTGCCGGTCTGGGGGCTCGGAGACATACTCTACGCGCAGAGCCCATCGGGGGGCTATGTGATCGGTCATGACGGCGCCAACGCCCCCGCCATCAACACCACGGCGCGGCTGGATCCATCGACGTGCGACGGGATCGTGGTGCTGCAATCGGGAAGCGCGACCCTGGCGAGCGAGATCGGCGGAGACTGGCTGTTCTGGCGGGCGGGCGTCGTGGGCATCGACACCCTGGCGATGTTCGAGGCCCGCAGGCTGTTGATGTTGCTGGGACTTGGCGGGATCGCCATCCTCGCCGCAGGCGGGCTCGTCGCCGTGCTCGGCCGCGGGCCCGCGCGAAGGTGACCTTTGAGCCGCGCGTGCAATCCCGCGGCGATGGGGTAAGCTCCGCCCTGTGACCCCAGAGGGAGGCCGGCATGGCCGGACGCGTCATCGGTCGAACCTTGCTCGCCGTCGCCGGGCTGCTCTTGATCGTCCTCGCGTGGCGGCTGTTGGCGCCGATATCCACGCCCGCGTTTCGCGGGCGTGGCGGGGAGCCCCTGCCCCGCAGCATCGCCGTCGTCGAGCGGTGGCCGGTCAACGGGGTGACGAACTCGGTCATCATCCGCGGCCGGGATCGCAACAACCCGATCCTGCTTTTTCTGCACGGAGGGCCGGGCTCCAGCGAGACCGCGCCCCTGCGGCGCTTCGACTCCGTCCTCGAGGACCATTTCGTGGTGGTCTATTGGGATCAGCGCTACGCCGGACAGAGCTATGATCCGGCCCTGCCCAGGCCGAAACAGCTGACCATCGCGCAATATGTCGACGACCTGGGCGTGGTGGTGGATCGGTTGCGGGATCGCTTCGGGCGAAACCGGGTGGGCCTGCTCGCCCATTCCTGGGGCACGGTCCTCGGCCTCCTCTACGCCGAGACACACCCTGAGAAGCTCTACGCCTATGTCGGCGTGGGACAGGTCGCCAACGTGCCGGAAAGCGAGAAGCGCTCCTACGCCTTCGTGCTTCGGGAGGCGAAGGCGCGTCACGCGGACAAGGCCATCCGCGACCTCGAACGGCTCGGCCCGCCGCCGCGAGGGACGGCGTCCATCTTCACCCCGCGAAACTGGATCGCGGCCTTCGGCGGAGCGTTCCACGGGAACTTGTCCTATGGGGATCTGATCCTGGCGAGCGCCGGTCAAAGCGAAGCGAACGGGCGAGATCTTGCAGGCTTTCAGTTCGGTCCGCACTATTCCGACGCCCTGGTGCAGACCGAGTTTTCCAGATTTGTGATCGACGACCGCCCGCGCGCCTTCGAGGTCCCGGTCTTCCTGCTGTCGGGGCGCTACGATCATCAGAGCGAAGCCTCCGTCGCCCGTGCGTTTTTCGATCAGATCACCGCGCCGCAAAAGGCCTTTGTCTGGTTTGAGCACTCCGCCCACAATCCGCCGTTCGAGGAGCCGAAGGCGTTTACCGACTGGATCATTCAGACCGTCGCACCGTTAGGCGAAAGGGCGCGCCATTAGGCGTTTCCCGGCTTGGGCGAACACCCTAATCGATCCCCACCATCTGCGCGTAGGGCAAGGCTTGCGCGCCGCTGACGACGTCGGCGACCTTCACGCCGGGATAGCCGACGGTGGCGTTGGGGCTGGCGGCCCAGGCGGCGACGATCAGATCGCGCAGCTCACCGGCCCCGGCGGCGAGGCGGGCGACCGCGAAAGCCTTGCCCGCGGTGGGCGCATCGCCCGCAAACCCGCCCTTGGTCCAGAGGGCGAACAACGGATCAGCTTGCTGGCGGCTCGCCTCGATATAGCGGCCGGTCTCGGTCAGGATCGGCCCGTCGATCACGCGCGCCGAGGGCAGGCCGCGAACAATGTCGGCCTCCGTGACATGCGCATGCACGAACGCCCCTTCGAAGGGGCCGTGAATCCGCTCAGGCGTGTAATTGTTCGGGTTCGGATAATCTCCCCACGTATTGAAATGCACGCTGACATGCATTGGCTGCGCGGCGTCGCCGACGAAGTGGCTCCAGTAGCCGAGGTCGCGCAGGATCAGCGCCTCGCGCAGCTTCAGGTCCCGCTGGAACCAGGCGCGCTGCTCAGGATCCGCAGCGGTCTCAGCCCCCAGACGATCCACCCGCCAGTATCCGAAGTCCTTCACGAGTTGCAGCCAGCCGTCGGAAATGGCGTAGGGCAGATAGCCAAGGTGTGAGGCGTCGGCCCCCGCAGCCCGGACCGCCGCATCGCACTCGGCGCGGGTCTTCGGCAGCTCGGACAGGAGCGGTCCACCGCCGATGCGTCCGTCGTCGCCGACATTCACAAAATGGCCCGTATCGAGATCGGCGTCATGCGGCATCCCTGCGCCCTTGGAGCGGTCCGGCTCCCGCGCCAGCTCCCCCAGCTCCCACACCGCCTGCGGCGCGCTGAGGAAGGACGGAAGCTCCGCCGGCAGGGCGCCGATCGCCACGCGGGTCAGCATGCGGTGGCCGTCCGCGCCCCAGGCCGACGCCGCCGTGCCGGTCGCCAGCACCGCCGAAGCCGTAAGGACTGCGGCGAGGCCGCGCTTCCAGATCAAGACCATCTGTCCCTCTTCAGTCCGCCGGGTGAAGGGCGAGATAGGCGTCGGCCTTGCCGGATTCCAGATCCCGCACGGTCACCACCGGATAATTCACCTGTCCCGTCGCGCTGGCGGTCCAGGCGCCGGCGATCATGTCGCGGAGCATAGCCGCGCCGGTGGCGAGCCGACCCATCGTGTAGCGCACGCCCCGCGCATCGCCAGGCTTGAAGGCGCCGGACTTCTCCAGCGTGAACCAGACGCGGGCCTCCTTCGACGCCGTGTCGAGATAGGCGCCGACGGCCAGGGCGGCCGGGCCAAGGTCGCGGGGCGCAGCCATGGCGGCCCGCACCGCCTCCGCCGTCACCACACCCGCCGTATACGGACCTTCGTACGGCACATGCCCCTTTTCAAGCGAAAATCCGTCCGGGTTGGGCCCCGCCCCCCACCCGTCATGATGGACGGACAGGTGCATCGGCTGGGTCGCGTCGCCGACATAGTGGGACAAAACGCCAATATCGAAGGCGAGCTGGCTCTCGCGCCGCCGACGGTCGCCCTCCAGCCAGGCCAGCGCCTTGGGATCGCGGGCGTATTTCAGCCCGGCCCGGTCCGCCCGCCAGTAGACGAAGTCCTTGGCCACCTGCTGCCAGGCGTCGAGAATGGCGTAGGGCAGATACCCCACCCGCTCCGGATCGCCGCCGGCCTTGCGCACGGCCTGCGCAAACGCGTCCCGCGTGGCCGGAAGCGCCGAGAAAACCGGCCCGCCCCCCAGCCGTCCGTCATCGTCGGCATAGGCGAAGTGGTTGATGTCGCGCATCTCGTCATGCGGCGTGCCGGCAAGGCGCCAGCGGTCCGGCTCCCGCGCCCATTCGGACGCGTCCGCGATGAACTCAGAGGACCGCAGCAGGTTCGGCGTCGTGGACGGCAGGCCGCGCAGGGCCTCTGCCGTCACCACCCGATGCCCGGTCGAGCCCCAGGCGAGGGCCTGCGTGGCGGAAAACGTGACGGCGATCGCCAGAAAACCTTGCAGGGCGACGTGTTTCAAGCCTGACCCTCCTGATAAGCGTCCGACACTAGTGACGGATCACGACAGCTCTAT
>CAIUZX010000558.1 GCA_903903715.1 uncultured Caulobacterales bacterium | reverse complement strand
CGGCCACTTCCGGCCGGGCTCGGAGAGTGGCGTCCCCGGCGGACGGGGGGTGAGGCCGCCGTACCAGGCGCCCGCCGCCTTCAGGTCGGCAAAGCGTTCCGCCGCCATCCACGCGACGCCGCCGCCCCAGCAGAAGCCCGTCAGCGCCAGGCGTGACGGATCAACAAATGTCTGAGTCTTCGCCCAACTGATCGTTGCAGCGACATCACCCATCACCTGCTCGTTTCCGGCGGTCGCAACAATCTTGAAGATAGCGGTGAAGTCGGTGAGCGCGGGAAGCGTATTGGTGGGATCGGCGCGGAAGAAGAAGTTCGGCGCGATGGCGACATATCCAAGCTTGGCGAAGCGTCGGCACACGTCGCGTATCCATTCGTGCACGCCAAAGATTTCCGACACCACGATCACGACGGGATAGTGGCCCTTGCCTTCGGGCCTTGCGACGAAGGCCGGAAGCGTCTTGGTGATCATGGCTTGATCGACGATCAGACCTGCGGGATCAGTCGTGATGGGCGCAGCTTCCGCCGCAAGAGCGGATGCGGCGTAGCCCGCGAACAGAAGCGAGGCCAGGCCCCGGCGGCTCATCAGAAGATCGTCGGCGTTCGGCCCCTCAGGACGGGGAAGGTGCAGGCTCGACATGGCGCTCTCCAGGACATGATCCTGTCGTAACCCTCGCTCCAAGGCGCCGTTTTGTCAAAGCCCGACGCTCGCTCACGCGGACAGGCGAAGCGTCAGATTGAGGCGACCGCCCCCGGGAATCAGTTGGGAGGATCCGGACAAGATCCGGTCGACTCCATGAAACGCCAGCCGAGACCGACCGCTCAGGACACAAATGTCGCCGCTGGACAGGCGAAAGCTTCGGGTCGGGTCGCGGCGCTCAAGGCCGCCCAGTCGGAAAAGTGCGGTGTCTCCCAGGGACACAGACACAACCGGCGCCGAAAAATCGCGTTCATCCCGGTCCTGATGCAGGCTCATTCGCGCCCCCGCGCGGTAGAGGTTTACGAGGCAAGCATCAGGAGAATCGCTGCGCTCGCCGAAGCGTCGCCAGATGTGGACCAGGCTGTCCGGCATCGCCGGCCAGGGCGCGCCGGTCACCGGGTGCGTGGTCAGGTAGCGATACCCGTTCTTGTCGCTCATCCAGCCCCGAGCGCCCAGATTGGTCATGGCCACACTCATCGGCCGCCCGCCGGGCGTGGTGGGGTGATAAAGTGGGGCAAGGCCCACGAGGGTCAGCACTTCCTGCGCCATTGAAGCCTGCTGCTGCGGCGTCATGGCGTCAGGAAACAATCGAAAACCGTCCGTCTCCATTCCCTTTGTCCTATTTGGTCCGATTGAGGCCAAACTCTTTCCTTAAGGACTGAGGCGGTCGCGGGACGTCGTGTCTTATAACTCTAGCGGTTCGCGCTGGTCTTGTTTAGCTTCCGCCGACCGATATCCGGAGTCGATGATGAAGACCTCCACCGCCATTGCCGCCTTGATCGTCGCCGGTGTTCTGACGCCGACAGCGTCGACGTCGGCCGAATCCAAGCACGCCGCGCACAAGACCGCCCATCATGCCTCCAGCGGCGCAGCTAAGAGCCACGGCGCAAAGGCGCACGCCGGCGGAACGCATGGCAAGGCGGCCAAGGGTCATGGCGCAACACATGGCAAGTCAGCTCACGGCAAGAGCGCCAAAGCTGAAAAGCACAGCAAGAAGGGCAAGCCTGAAAAGAAGCCGAAGGCGCCGCCTCCGCCTCCGCCGCCGCCCAAGCCTCAGGTGCTCACCCCCCCGTCCCGGGCTGACCGGCTGGTTCTCCCGACCAACGCCATGCCGAGCCATTATGACATCTTGCTCATTCCCGACATGGCGACGAACCGTTTCAAGGGGCGCGTCAAGATTGACCTTTCCCTCAAGTCTCCTGCGCGCCAGATCAAGTTCAATGCGGCGGGGCTCGTCTTCGAAGCCGTCAAGCTCACCGGGGCCAGCGGCGGCGTGCTCAACCCGCGCTGGGAAATGGACCCGGAGCAGGAAACGGCCACGCTGAACTTCAACGGCAATATCAAAGCCGGCCGCTATGTGCTGGAGATCGCCTATTCGGGCGCGATCGCCTCTACGGCGGCGGGATTGTTCCACCTCGACTATGCCACGGCTTCGGGGACGAAATCGGCCCTCTTCACCCAGTTCGAAAATTCTGACGCGCGCCGCGTCTTTCCGTCCTGGGACGAGCCCGCGCGCAAGGCGACCTTCACACTGGCGGTCGACACGCCTCCCGATCTGACGGCGGTTTCCAACATGCCGCAGGAGGGCGCAGAGAGCCAGCCCACCGGCCTGACCCGCGTGCGTTTCAAGACCTCGCCGCTGATGTCGCCCTACCTTCTATTCGTGGGCGTGGGCGACTTCGAGAGGGTCACGAGACAGGTCGGACCGACCGAGATCGGCATGGTGGTCCG
>CAIUZX010000557.1 GCA_903903715.1 uncultured Caulobacterales bacterium | reverse complement strand
CCGCGCGCGCCGAGGCGGTGGCGACCATCGTCCTGCGCGGCCTCGCCGCCTAAATCCAGGTGCAGGCGCGACGGTTTCGGTCGGTTACGAGTTGACAAATTCGTCACTTCTCACCATCCTCGACTCTGGAATATGATATCGGGCGATGGGTCGGAGCGGGCGCGATGAGGATGACGAACGGGTCGAGTGTCGCGCGTCGATGGCTCTACGCAGGCCTTCTTGGCGGTGCGCTGGTCAGCCTCGCCGCCTGCCAGTCGAAGACGGAGACCGATCCCAGAACGCTCGCGCCCCTCGTGCGCACGGTGGTGGTGGGGGAGGGCGGAGTCGCTTCCGACCGGCTGACGGGCGTGATCAAGGCGCGGACGGAGGCGGATCTCGGCTTTCGTGCCCCCGGCAAGATCGCAAAACGCCTCGTCGATCCAGGGCAAGCGGTGAAGAAGGGCCAGGCGCTGATCGCGCTGGACCCGCAGGATCTGGAGCTCGCCCTCTCCGCCGCCGAGGCGCAGGCCGAACGGGCGCAGGCGGATGAGCGGCGCCTGCGGGGGCTCGTCCAGACCGGCGCGGTGTCGCAGCAGACCTATGATCAGGTGAAGGCGGGGGCGACCGCCGCCGTGGCGCAGCGGGATCTCGCCCGGCGCCAGCGCCAGTTCGCCACCCTGCAGGCCGACGCTGACGGCGTGATCATGACCCTCGTCGCCGATGTCGGGCAAGTGGTGGCGGCGGGCCAGCCGGTCCTGCGCCTCGCTCACAACGGCGGGCGGGAAGCCGCCGTCGACGTGCCGGAAAATCTGCGGTCGGCCTTGCCCAAGCGCGCCAAGGCCGTGCTCGCCACCGCTTCCGATACGTCGGTGGACGCGAGCCTTCGCCAGATCGCCTCCGCCGCCGATCCCCTGACCCACACCTTCGAAGCGCGCTACGTGCTGGAGGGGGCGGGCGAGCGGGCGCCGCTGGGGGCGACGGTCACCGTGACCCTCTCCCGGGCGCGGGGATCCAGCGTGGTCACCGTGCCGCTGAGCGCTGTGGTCGACAAGGGCCAGGGGGCGACGGTCTTCGTCGTGGACGCGCAAAATGTCGCGCATCGCCGCCCGGTGGTCGTCCAGTCGCTGGAAGACGAAAGCGCCAAGGTCTCCCAGGGGCTGCAGTCCGGCGACCGGATCGTCAGCCTGGGCGCCGCGCTCTTGCATGACGGACAAGCCATCCGCCTCGAGCCCCGGCCATGATGGGCTTCAACCTCTCGGCCTGGGCGGTGCGCGAGCGCGCGCTGACCCTCTTTTTGATCATCGCCGTCGCCGTGGCGGGCGCCTACGCCTTCGTCAGCCTCGGCCGGGCCGAAGACCCCGCCTTCACCATCAAGGGCCTGACCATCACGGCGGTCTGGCCCGGCGCCACCGCGCAGGAGATGCAGGATCTGGTCGCCGACAAGATGGAGAAGAAGCTCCAGGAGCTTCGCTATTTCGACAAGGTCGAGACCTTCACGCGCCCCGGCTACGCCTTCGTCAGCCTCAATCTTCGCGACACGATGCCGCCGAAGGAAAAGCCGAACCAGTTCTACGAAGCCCGCAAGAAGATGCTGGACGTGACGCGCGAGCTGCCGCGCGGCGTGCTCGGCCCTTTCATCAATGACGAGTTCGGCGACGTCGATTTTGCCGTCTACGCGGTCAAGGCGCCGGGCTTGCCGCCCCGCCAGCTGACCCGTGAGGTCGAGGCGCTGCGCCAAAAATTCCTGCTGACCCCCGGCGTGAAGAAGGTCGAGATCCTGGGCGAGCGGTCTGAGCGGATCTTCGTCGACGTCTCCTACAAGCGTCTCGCAACCCTTGGCCTCAACGCCGGGCAGATCCTCGACGCCCTCAATCGCCAGAACATGGTGACCCCCTCCGGCGTCGTCGAAACGCAAGGGCCAAGGGTCGAGGTGCGCATCGACCGGGGCTTCGACAACCTCGATCAGATCCGCGACCTGACCCTGAACGCAGGCGGACATTCCTTAAGGCTTGGCGACATCGCCGAGGTGCGGCGCGGCTATGAGGACCCGCCGAGCTTCCTGATCCGCCAGAATGGCGAAGGGGCCATGCTGATCGGCGTCGTCATGCAGGACGGCTGGAACGGGCTCTCGCTCGGCAAGGCGCTGACCGAGACGGAGGCCCGTATCCGGGCGGAGGCGCCGCTGGGCCTGACCATGGAGAAGGTCTCGGATCAGGCCAGGAACATCGCCGAGGCCGTCGACGAGTTCATGCTGAAATTCTTCGTGGCGCTGGCCGTCGTCCTGGTGGTCAGTTTCGGCGCCCTGGGCGTGCGGGGCGGGCTGGTCGTCGCGGCCGCCGTGCCGCTGACGCTGGGCGCGGTGTTCGTAATCATGCTGTTCACCGGGCGCAACTTCGACCGCATCACCCTGGGCGCGCTGATCCTGTCGCTCGGGCTTCTCGTCGACGACGCCATCATCGCCATCGAGATGATGGTGGTGAAGATGGAGGAGGGGCTGGACCGCATCGCGGCGGCGAGCTTCGCCTGGACCGTGACGGCGGCGCCGATGCTGTCGGGGACGCTGATCACCATCATCGGCTTTTTGCCCATCGGTTTTGCGCAATCCAGCGCTGGAGAATATGCCGGCAACATCTTCTGGATCGTGGCTTTTGCGCTGATGGTCTCATGGGTCGTGGCGGTGGTGTTCACGCCCTATCTCGGCGTCCGCCTGCTGAAGGACGTCAAGCCGAACCCGCAGGGACATGACGGGATCTATCACACCCCGCGCTATCAGCAGCTTCGCTCCGCGATCCGATACTGCGTCGATCATCGGGGCCTCGTCGCCGGCGCGACGCTGGGGGCGTTCCTCCTGTCCGTCGTGGGGATGGGGGTGGTGCAAAAGCAGTTCTTCCCCAACTCCGACCGACCCGAACTGCTGGTCGAGATCTACGAGCCCGAAGGGACCGCCATCGGCGTGACCCAAGGGACCGTCGCGCGGATCGAGGCGGCGCTGCGGCGCGAACCGCTGGCGGAGAGCGTCACAAGCTATGTGGGGCAGGGGGCGGCGCGCTTCTTCCTGTCCTTGAGCCCCGAACTGCCGGACCCGGCCTTCGCCAAGATCGTCATCCAGACCAAGGACGCGAAGGCGCGGGACGAGCTCAAGCACCGCCTGCGCCGACTGATCGCCGACGGCGTGGCGCCGGAGGCGAATATCCGCCTGGCTCAGCTTCTGTTCGGCCCGCCCGTCGCCTGGCCCGTCGCCTTCCGCGTGGTCGGGCCGGATGTGAACAAGCTGCGCACGATTTCCGAGCAGGTGGCGCAGGTGCTGCGCGCCGATCCCCGCACCCGCACCGTCACCACCGACTGGGGCGACCGGGCGTTGGGCGTGCGGGTGGTGTTCGATCAGGCGCGCCTCCGTCAGATCGGCCTTAACCCTAAGGACGCCGCCGACCAGATCGGCGGGCTGATGAGCGGCGCCCCGGCGACCTTTGTCCGCGAAGATGTGCGGGAGGTCGAGGTAGACCTGCGCGCCACGGAAGCCGAGCGGCGCGACCTCGCCCACCTCGGGGACGTGACCCTCGTCACCCGGGACGGTCGGTCCGTGCCGCTCTCGCAGATCGGCACGCTCAAGGTCGAGCCGCAGGAGCCGATCCTGCGCCGCCGCAATCGTGAGCCGGAAATCACCGTGCGCTGCGACATCGCCGATGGCCTGCAGCCGCCGGATATGACCTCCGCCCTGCTGCCCAAGCTGGACGGGATCAAGAAGACGCT
>CAIUZX010000556.1 GCA_903903715.1 uncultured Caulobacterales bacterium | reverse complement strand
CGGCGAGTTTCCAGAGGGACCGCCGAAATGCCGCGCATCGGACGCCGAATTTCAGGCGGAAATTGCGATGCCCGCGTCTTTTTGCAGCCAGAGCGCAGCCAGCCCCGCCTCGATCTCTGCAGGCGCCTCCAGGCGGCACAGCGCCGCCTTCGCCGCCCGGCGCACGGCAGGCGAGGCGGGCCAGGGCGCCTTTTCCACATACCAGCCAAGATGCTTGCGGAAGATCTTCACGCCGAGACGGTCGCCGTAGAAGGCCAGGGCGTCGCGGAAGTGATCCAGAGCGATGGCGAGACGCGTCTCTTGATCCGGCTCATCAGCGTTGGCGGCCGCCTCTCCTGCGAGCGCCTTTGCGATCGCCGCCGCCGCCCAGGGGCGACCATAGATCCCCCGCCCAATCATCACCGCGTCGGCGCCCGACTGCGCCAGAGCGTCGCGGGCGCTGGCCCCATCGACAATATCGCCGTTCACGATCAGCGGCAGGCGCACCGCCTCCCGCACAGCCCGAACCGCAGCCCAGTCCGCCTGCCCCGTGTAGAACTGCGCCCGGGTGCGGCCGTGCACCGTGATCGCCTGCACGCCCTCGGCCTCCGCCCGTCTGGCGAGTTCAGGCGCATTGACGCTCTGCGCGTCCCAGCCGAGACGCATCTTCAGGGTCACGGGCCGGGTGGTCGCCCGCACCGCCGCCGCGATCAACCGCGTGGCGAGATCAAGGTCGCGCATCAGGGCCGAGCCGGACAGGGCGCCGGTCACTTCCTTCGCCGGACAGCCCATGTTGAGGTCGATCAGATCCGCGCCCGCCGCCTCTGCGAGCGCTGCGCCCCTCGCCACCGCCTCGGGGTCGCGACCAACGAGCTGGATCACTGTAAGGGGAAGTCCCTCCCCCACTGCCGCACGGCGCACGACGTCCGGCCGACCGCGAGCGAACTCCGCGCAGGCGACCATCTCCGTGGCGACGTAAGGCGCGCCGAGACGGCTCGCCGCCCGCCGAAACGGCAGATCGCTGACGCCGGTCATCGGTGCGATGAGGGCTCGCCCCGGAATCGTCACATCGCCGATGGAAAAGCCGTCCGCCATGGACGCGCCTTGTCATAGTCCCGCCTCGGCGCCAAGCATCAATGGGGCGCTCGCCTCGCATGAGGATTCGCCATGTCCCGACTTCACCGGTTCGCCGCCGTCCTCTTCACCGCCGCCGCGGTGGCCTTAAACGTCGGCGCAGCACACGCCGAGCCCGCTCTGTGGAAGGTCACGCATGGGCAAACGACCGCCTATCTCTACGGCAGCGTCCATCTCCTGAAGCCCGACGCGGTCTGGGACACCCCCAAGGTCGAGGCGGCTCTGTCCAAAGCGAAGGAGCTGTGGCTGGAGATCAAGGACGTGGACGATCCCGCCGCCATGCGGCCCCTGGTCGCGAAACTCGGCCTTGATTCGTCCCATCCGCTCAGCAGCCAGCTTGAACCGGCCTATCAGGAGAAGCTGAAAAAAGCCCTGAAAAGCGTAGGTTACTCCGAGACGGCGCTGGAGCCGATGCGCCCGTGGCTCGCCGCCCTGACGCTCAATCTGGCTCCCTTGCAGCGCGGCGGCTACGACCCTGAGGCGGGGGTCGATCGGCTGCTCAAGGCCGCCGCCAAGGCCAAGGGGCTGGCGATCGACGCCTTCGAGACAAGCGAAGCGCAACTGCATTATCTCGCCGACCTGCCCCAGGAGCTCCAGCTCGAGATGGTCCGCGAGGCGCTCGACGAGTTCGACACGGCCATTGACGAACTGAACCGACTTGAAGGGGCGTGGGAGCGCGGCGACGTGAAGGAGATCGACCGGCTGATGCGCAGCGATATGCCGCCGGTCCTCTACAAGCGCCTGATCAAGCAAAGGAACGTCCGTTTCGCCAAGGCGCTGATCGCGCGGATGCAGAAGCCCGGGGTGATCTTCGTGGCGGTGGGCGCGGGGCACCTTGCGGGCCCGGACAGCGTGCAGGCCGAACTGGCCCGGGAAGGCTATGTCGCCGTTCGCCAGTAGACTGCGCGCTCGCCGGCCGTTTTCATTGACTGATCATAGGGATACGCCGGACAGTTGACGGCGGTCGCCAAGCCGTGTGAACCGGGCTAGGCTGACGCAGAATTCGAGAACGATCAGGAACAGGCCGTGGCGAACACTTCTCAACCAAGCTCCACCAAGCGGGTCGAACTGACGGTCAGAGGCGTCCTTCTGGGCGCCGCGATCACGGTGCTCTTCACGGCCGCCAACGTGTACCTCGGCCTCCAGTCGGGCCTGACCTTCGCCTCGTCCATTCCGGCGGCGGTGATCTCGATGGCGGTGCTGCGCGGGTTCAAGACTTCCACCATCTGGGAGAACAACATCGTCCAGACGGTGGCCTCGGCGGCGGGCACCCTGTCCTCGATCATCTTCGTCCTTCCGGGCCTGCTGATGATCGGCTGGTGGACGGGCTTTCCCTTCTGGCAGTCATTCCTGGTCTGCGCCGTCGGCGGCGTGCTGGGTGTGATGTATTCGATCCCGCTGCGCCGGGCCCTCGTGACCCAGTCGGACCTGCCCTATCCTGAGGGCGTTGCCGCGGCCGAGGTGTTGTTGGTCGGCGCAGGCTCGCGGGACCCGTCGCAGGCGGAAGCCGCGGCGGCGGAAGGCAAGGCCGGACTCGCTGCGGTGTTCTGGGGCTCGGTGGCGTCCGCGGTCTACGCCGCAGTCGTCGCAACCAAGGTCTTTGTCGGAGAAGCCGCGAAGTACGTCCGCGTCGGCGCCGGCGCGACGGGGCTCGGCTTCAACCTCCAGTTCGCGCTGCTGGGCGCCGGACACCTCGTCGGCCTCTCAGTCGGCGTCGCCATGGGAGTCGGCCTGCTGGTCGCCTGGGGCGTGCTGGTGCCGTACCTGACCATGTTCCCCTACCCCACCCCCGGCGCGCCCCTGCCGCACTTCGACGACGCTTCCAAGTTCGCGCTCTATGTATGGAAACATCAGGTGCGCTTCATCGGCGCGGGCTGCATCGCCATGGCGGCGCTCTGGTCGCTGGCCAAGCTGGCGGTTCCGCTCTGGGGCGGCCTGACTTCGGCCCTGGCGGCGGCGGAGCGGCGCAAGTCCGGTGAGACCCTCGACCTCGTCGAGCAGGACATCCCTATCGGCTGGGTGGCGATCATCTCCGCCGCCTGCCTGATCCCGCTGGCCGGACTGATCCTCAGCTTCATCGCCGGCGGACCGCTGGAGCCCTACGCCATCCCCATCGTCGCGGGGGGCCTCGTCTTCATCGTTGTGGTCGGCTTCCTGGTGGCCGCCGTGTGCGGCTACATGGCCGGGCTGATCGGCTCGTCCAACAGCCCGGTGTCGGGCCTCGGCATCCTGGGCGTCGCGTCGTCGTCGGCCCTCCTCCTCATCTTCATCAAGCCGCTGGTCGGTGAGGCGGGGGTGCAGGCGCTGATCGCGCTGGCCCTGTTCCTCACCTCGGTGGTGTTCACCGTGGCGACGATCTCCAACGACAATCTGCAGGACCTGAAGACCGGCCAGCTCGTCGGCGCGACGCCCTGGCGCCAGCAGGTGGCGCTGGTGTTCGGCGTCATCGCCGGCGCCGCCGTGATCCCGCCGATCCTGGACCTGCTCAACAAGGCCTACGGCTTCACCGGCGTGCCGGGCGCGGGCGCGCATGCGCTCAATGCGCCGCAAGCCGTGCTGATCTCGACCCTCGCCAAGCAGCTCATCGGCGGTCAGCCGGACTGGAGCATGCTGGGGCTGGGCTTCGCCCTCGGCGCTGTGCTCATCATCATCGACGAGACCCTTGGACGCATGGGCCGCCTTCGCATTCCGCCGCTGGCCGTGGCGCTCGGCATCTATCTGCCGTCAGGGACCATCTCCACCGTCGTCGTCGGGGCGCTGGCGGGCTGGGTCTATGACAAGGCGATGGAAAAGCGCCCGAACGGCGAAGCGGCCAAGCGGATCGGCGTGATCATGGCCTCCGGCCTGATCGTGGGCGAGAGCCTGTTCAGCGTCGCCATCGCGGGCGCCATTGCGCTGGCCAAGTCCGGGGCGTTCAAGG
>CAIUZX010000555.1 GCA_903903715.1 uncultured Caulobacterales bacterium | reverse complement strand
TCGCCTCTCCCCAACCTGTCATCCACGCGCCATATGCTGCGGCATGGCGACAACGCCGCATCAAGGACCCTTGGAAAACTCAAATGACCCCTCAAGAACGCGAGCTTTTGACCAAGTTTCTCGTGGACCTGAACAATACCCCCGCCGGGCTGAAGGACGCGGAAGCCGCGGCGATGATCGACCAGGCGATCTCGTCCCGCCCGGACGCCGCCTATGTCCTCGTCCAGCACGCCATCATGGCCGATGAGGCTCTGCACCGGGCGCAGGCGGAGCTCGCTCAGCTCCGCGCTCAGACTCAAGGCCAGGGCGCGCAAGGCGGCTTCCTCGGCTCGGTTCCCCCGGCGGGCGGCAACCCCTGGACGCAAGCCGCGCCACAGGCGCCGCCGCAACCCCAATACGCCCAACCTCAATTTGCAC
Source organism: uncultured Caulobacterales bacterium (assembly GCA_903903715.1). GTDB lineage: Bacteria > Pseudomonadota > Alphaproteobacteria > Caulobacterales > Caulobacteraceae > CAIMFV01. The sequence goes on along the minus strand of CAIUZX010000555.1, from coordinate 1,403 downwards.
AGCCCCAATATGCGCAAGCCTCGGGCATGCCTGGCGGACTGTTCGGCGGCGGCGGCGGACTCGGCAGCTTCCTGCGCAACGCGGGCACCACGGCGGCGGGCGTGGTGGCGGGGGATATGCTGTTCTCCAGCCTCGGCGGCCTGTTCGGCGGCCACCACGGATTCGGCGGCGGGTTTGGCGGCGGCGGCGGGTTCGGCGGCAACGAGACCGTGATCGTCAACAACTACAATAACGACGATAGCTCCGACGACGGCAGCTGGGACGACAATAACTAGGGCCTAGCCTGCCCCCACGGCCTGGGCGACGGAGGTAAATCCGTCCGCGCGGAGCCGTTCCGCCAGCTCCCGCGCCACGCGGGGCACAAGGCCCGGCCCCTCGTAGACCATGGCGGAGTAGAGCTGCACCGCGCTCGCCCCGGCCCGGATCTTGGCGTAGGCGTCCGCGCCGCTGGCGATCCCGCCTGCCCCGATCAGGGTGAGGCGGCCTTGAGCGGCGGCGTGGAAGGCGCCCAGCACCCGGGTCGAGGGCGTCATCAGGGGCGCGCCGGACAGGCCCCCCGCCTCGCCCCTCTGGTCCGAGCTCAAGGTGTCCGGCCGGGCGAGGGTGGTGTTGGAGACGATCAGGCCGTCGATCCCAAAGCTCAGCGCCGTCTCCGTCAGGACGATGATCTCGTCGTCGTCGAGGTCAGGCGCCACCTTCACGAACAGGGGGGGATTGCGACCCGTCGCGGCGCGGCGCTCCTCGCGCACCTCGGACAGCCGACCCGCCAGCTCCGCCAGCGCGTCCTTCGACTGAAGCGCCCGCAGCCCCGGCGTGTTGGGGGAGGAGATGTTGACCGTGACATAGTCGCAGAGGTCGAAGACGCGCTTGAGGCCCACCGCATAGTCCGCCAGCCGGTCGCTCGCGTCCTTGTTGGCGCCGATATTCGCGCCGACGGGGCCGGATCGTTTCGCCGGAAGCGCCTGTAGCCGCGCCGCGAACGCCTCCAGCCCCTCATTGTTGAAGCCCATCCGGTTGATCACCGCCCTGTCCGCATCGAGACGGAACAGGCGGGGCCTTGGGTTGCCCGCCTGCGGCAGGGGCGTCACCGTCCCGCACTCCACAAAGCCGAAACCCGCCCGCAGCATGGCCAGCGGAACCTCGGCGTTCTTGTCGAACCCCGCCGCCAGCCCGACGGGCGACATCAGCGGCATCCCGCAGAGGGTGGTGGAAAGGATCGGATCGGCCTTCGACAGATCCCAGGGGCCCAGCCCTGTCTTCAGCGCGGCGATCGTCGCCTGATGCGCCGTCTCCGGCTCCAGCATGCGGATCAGCCGGGCGGCGAGGCCGTGGAAATCGCTCATGGGACGAGGTCGCTAAGATCCGGAACGCCGTCCGCGCCCAAGGGCGCAGGCGTCACCGCC
>CAIUZX010000554.1 GCA_903903715.1 uncultured Caulobacterales bacterium | reverse complement strand
TGAGCGACCTTAAGATTGGCTTCGGCGAGCGCCGCGCCCGCCTTGGCCGCGGCGTAGTTGGCCTCGGCGTTGCGGACGAGGGTGCGGGCGGTCGACAACTCTTCCCCCGACACGGCGCCGGACGGGCCGAGCGCTTCGCGGCGCGAGGCGTCAAGCTTGGCCCGCGCCAGATCCGAAGCGGCGGCGGCGAGTTGCGCCTTCGCTCGATCGAGATCCGCCGCCTTGGCGGCGGTTTGCGCGGCGGTGGCCTCGGTGGTGGCCAGCGAGCCTCGAACCCGCCGGACGGTGCGGTCGTAGTCCGCGGTCGCCTGGGCGAGGGGATAGAGCGCGTCGGAGGGGTCGAGCTCCACCAGCACGTCTCCGGCCTTGACCACTTGCGTGTCGCTGACCAGCACCTTGCGCACGGCCGACGCCGTCTGCGGGGTGATCACGGCCACGTCGGCCCCGACATAGGCGTCTTCGGTTGTCACATGGTGGGAGCCGACCAGCAGCCACCAGACGCCATACCCCAGGGCGCCCACGGCGACGACGCCGGCCAGACCCGTGAACAGGCGCTGGCGCAGATTGGACGGTGGGGATGCGCTGGGCGGTGCGGGCGGCGGCGTGTCACTGGCCATGGGTCGGCCTCCAGGCTTGAAAATGTGTGTCAGTCGGCGTCATGGGCGCCCGTTCTTTGCGACTTGGTTCGGGGCGACGTAACCGCCGCCCAGGGCGCGAACGAGGGCGATGTCGTAGGTCAGCGCCATCCCGTCGAGGTCGGCGACGACGCGCCTTTGATTGACGAGCGCCGCTTCCTGGTTGAGGAGCGTGAGGCTTGAGCTGAGGCCCGCCTGCTGACGAGCCCGGGCCGCGTCGTAGGCCGCCTCGGTCTGCTCCAGCGCTTCATGCGCGTCGCCGCGCTGGCGTGTCAGCCAACGGACGTTCGCAGCCGCGTCTGCGACCTCGCGCAGCGCCTGGGTCAGCGTTTGGTCATAGGCCGCGACCGCCTGATCATACTGCCCGCGGGCGGCGCGAAAGCCCTGCGCGGCTCGTCCGCCGGAAAACAGCGGCACGTGCAGGGCCGGGCCGAACTGGCCCATGCGGCTCGGATCGCGGAAGAGCGGATCAAGGCCGAGGGATTGGACCCCGGCATAGGCCGTCAGATCGATGTTCGGATAGAAGTCGGCGTTGGCGGCGCGGATCCGCTTCGCCGCCGCCTGGGCGCGCAGTCTCGCCGCGGTCAGGTCGGGCCGTCGTCCGACGAGGTCGAGGGCGAGGGTTTGCGGCAGCCCGAAAGCCTTCAGCAATGGCGCCTCGACCGGCGGCTGGATGATCTCGCCGCGATCCGGGCCGGCCCCGATCAGCGCGGCCAGTTGATGGCGGGTCAGCGCGATCTGCCGGTCGAACTGGTCGACGTCGGCGCGAGCGGATGACTGGGTCGCCGACTGGGTCATCCACTCTCCGTGCGTCTCAAGGCCTTGCTCGAAGCGGGTCTTTACGAGCTCGGCCGCGCGGGTGCGGATATCGAGCGTTGCGGCGGCGGTCTCCCGCCCGGCGGACAGGCGCCGCAGATCCGCATAGGTCGCGCCGATGGCGGTGGACAGCGTCAGCCGCGCCTGCGCCCGGTCCGCCCGGGTCGCTTCGGCCTCGGACACCGCCGCGGCGAGGTTCGCCCTCGCCTTGCCGAAGATATCGAAATCATAGGACGCGTTGAGCGTCACGAGGCCCATGGGTCGGAAGCTGCCCGGGAAGGACTTCTTGATGAAATCGGGAAAGCCGAGGTTCCGGCTCTGCAGATATTCGGTGGTCGACCCGTTTGCGGTGAACACCGGCGACAGGGCCGCCGCCGACTGACCTGACATCGCCTGGGCGATCTTCACCCGCGCTTCGGCGTCCTTGAGGCTCGGCGCATGGACGAGACCTTCCTCGATCAGATCGGCCAGCGCCTGGTCATGGTAGGCGAGCCACCAGCGGTCTGACGGCCAGTCCGTGGCGGGAGTGGAAAAGGTAGCGGCGGTCGCCTTGCTGGCGGTGGTCGGCAGGGCGGGGCGCGGACCGAGGTTCGGCGCGCAGGCGGACAGGCCGACAGCGATGCAGACGCCAAGGCCAGCAAACCGTCCGACGCTGAAAGGGCGGAGGGGGGACGGCGACCGGTCAGAACCATATTTGAGCATCGACAAATCCCGGAATTGACCGTACGGTTCGGTCATATCCTGTTTGCGAACCGGTTGCAACACTGGTCGCGCCGTTTAAAACAGGGTGCGGGAGCAGGCGGACTCGTCGGGACGACACGGACATGGGTTGCGGAGAAGCGGATACCAAGGGTGACGCCAGGCGGCGCCGGATCGTGGAGGTGGCGCGTTCGGTCTTCCTGGAGAAGGGGTACGGCGCGGCGTCAATGTCGGCCATCGCTGCGGCGGTCGGCGGGTCCAAGGGGACGCTTTACGTCTATTTCCGGTCGAAGGCCGAGCTGTTCGAAGCGGTGATCCGCCAGTTCGGAGAGGGCGGCGACCTGACCGCTGACCTGTCCGACTCGCGCAGGCTTGAGGAGGTGCTCACCGATCTCGGCGGACGCATGCTCGCCTTCGTCTGTCAGCCGGAAACGCTCGCGCTTTATCGCACGGTGATCGGCGAGTCCGGGCGCTTCCCGGAGCTCGGCGAGGCGTTCTTCAAGGCGGGGCCGCAGGACAAGATCGCCAGACTTGCAGCCCTGATCGCCCATCGGATGGACGCGGGGGAGCTGCGGCGGGCGGATCCGGAGATCGCTGCGCACCAGTTCTTCAGCCTCTGCCGCGCGGTGAGACACCAGCACATGCTGTTCGGCCTGGCTTTGGCGCCGGCGGATGCGGATGTGGTCACCGAGGCGAAGGAAGCGGCGCGGGTGTTTCTCGCGGCCTATGCCCCATGACGCCGCGCTCACCCCGCAAATTCCCCAGCGACGGAATGTGCGGTTTCGACCGTTTCACATGTGTCGCGGTTCGTCTGCGGGTCCGATACGCCCCCCAGCATCCGCCGGACCTGCCCGAACGCGAAAGGGGCGGACCGTTTGCACGGTCCGCCCCACCCCCTCGCCCGAGCGTTCGCCGTATCCAAAGACACAGGCGCACGACAGCGCTCTTCACGCGTGTTCGAGAAGCGCCGCGACGTCAGGTCGCGCGCTGTTACGATTCGCCGTCGGTCTTCGGTCCCCCAACACCCAACCGCCGGTTCGCGCCGCATCTCTGCAACTCCCGCGCCGAAGGTCAAAGCCTTCCCGTCCTTCGCGGACGGTTTGCCGGATGTTTGTAGCTTGGGTGCAACAAAATCGCGGCATTTCCGGTTTATGACCCCCCAAACGGCTGATGCGCCTCGCAAGTCTATTAACGTCAGTCATTATATGCGAGCGCCGCTCAAGCGGCCGGACCCGTTGCGCCTGACCTAGTCGCGCGCGGGTGCGGGACGAAGCTGGCCGGACTGTTCGAAGGAGTTGAATACGCGTGTCTGATCCCTCAACGCCGCCTCGTGGTCCCTTTGATGTGCCTCCGTATCTGGGTCAGCGCCGACAGCGCGGGCTTCTGGGCTGGCTGGTGCTCGTCGTCGCAGCTGTGCTGATCGGCGGGTTGATCTGGTGGGTGGTGGCCAACAAGGCCAAGGAGACCGCCGATCAAGGCGGCGGCTTCGGCCCTCCCGGCATGGGCGGCCCTCCGGGGGCGTCCGGCGGCGGCGG
>CAIUZX010000553.1 GCA_903903715.1 uncultured Caulobacterales bacterium | reverse complement strand
CTTTTCCCGACTGAAGCCGAGCCGCGGACGACCCAGCCGTCGGGGAGGGGGCGCGCCTCCCCCAGCCACTGCACCACCTGCTGGCGGTGGGTGGCGGGGGTGTCCTGTACCACCAGCGTGTTCTGCTCCCCGAACGGGGTGAAGCTGCTGAGGTCGATGCGCGTCAACACCGTCTCCCGCCCCGTGGCGGGCGAGGATGTATTCTGGGCGAAGGCCAGCGCGCTGACCGGGCGGCGGCGGACGGTCAGGATCAGGTCCATCCCGCCCTGCGCGCTCGGATTGACGCGCAGCAACGGCGAGACGGAGACTCCCGGCAGCTCGTTGGCGAGCGCCAGATCCCGATAGAACCGGCGCATGTCGAACAGCCGCCCCTGATAGGGCGACATCATCGCGTTTACGCGAGACAGGATCGGAGAGGGCTCGCCCCGCACCTCCACCGAGGTGATCACCGCCTGGGTGATGGAAAGGGTGAGCGTCCCGTCCGCAATCTTTTGCGGGGGCACGTCGACCCGGGCGAGGACGCCCATGCGGAACAGGATCCGGGTGGCGTTGTCGCGGATCCGGCAGACCTCGCGCAGGGTGATGGTGGTGTTGAGCTGTTTCGCATAGGCGCGGGAGAGGTCGCGGGCGTGCGCCGTGCTCGCCCCGACGAACTTCACCGCCCTCAGCTGGAAGGAAAGCCCCGGGACGTCGATGGGGCACGGCCCGTCCAGCGGCGGGGCGAGGGCGTCGACGGTGCGGGTTTGCAGAGTCTGGTCCTCAGTTGCGGGCTTCAACACCTCCCTTGGCAGGGGCGCCGGAGCCGTCGGGGCCGCCGCCGCGGATGCGCGAGGGGGTGAGCCTGCGACGCAGGCGATGAGGCCGAGGAGCAAGGCGGTCAGCCCAGGCGCGGCGCGGCGCATCATGGGGAGCGTCATGACGTTCCTTTCGGCGCGGCCGCATTTTCCGTCGGCGCGAACAGACGGCTCAAACTCTGGATGCGCCGCCAGAAGCGGCTGAGCGCGGCGCGGATCCGGCTCCAGATCGAGGCGCGATCAGCCGCTTGCTCAGCGACGAAGGCGCCGCCCCTCGCCGGGCGTTCGGAAGACCTGGCGCGGGACGCGGCGATGCGCGAATCCACGGCGCGGGCCTCCGCCAGCAACGGCACGGCGGCGGCCCGGCGACTGTCCTTGGCGCGCGCGAATTGGGAAGGAGCGACTCGCGTAGAGGTGGAAATTGCGGGCCGCGCCGTCGCCGTCCGCCACCGTTCCTGCGCAAGTCCGGGCGGCGCAGCGGGTGTTGTCGCGCGCGCCACCCTGGAGAACTCGCAGGCGTCGTCATCGGCGCACTTGGCCCGCACGCACATGCCGTCGTCCCACAGGGGATAGGCCAGGTCCGGGCACCTCGCGTCCGGTGCGCCCAGATCCACGCGCGCAACCGGCGCGACCCGATTCGCGATCTCCCGCGGCGCCGGCTGCCCCGCAGCCACACGGGCGTTGGTCAGCACGGCCAATAGAATTGCTATTGACCCCGCTTGCAGAGCTGCGCGCAGCGCAAACGCCATCCAACCGCTATCCTTTTGATGACCCCTATCGAGTAAGGGTGCTGCAGGTACCATGACGCTTTTAAAAATACAACTCTAAATAACAAAATGTGGATTTCGTGAATTTTTGTTTGAGATATATGCCTAATATATATTGTCCGATCTCGCCGTGATCGTCGTTTTGAGATCACAGTGTTTGGAGGATCCGCAAATTCGCTCGCCTGATTCGATGAGTGCGCTCGTTTATTCGGCTTGATATTGACTGGCGCTCCGGCGGCGAATGCTTCACTATAAAGTCATGAGCCGCGCCGACCTGACCCAGTTGCTGCATGACGCCCAAAGGATTGTCGTGTTCACGGGCGCCGGGATCTCCACCGAATCCGGCATCGCCGACTTCCGCAGTCCGGGCGGCGTATGGAGCCGGATGAAGCCGATCTACTTTCAGGACTTTGTCGCGCACGAGGCCTCGCGGCGGGAGGCGTGGGCCCGCGTCTATTCCGGCGCAGCGGGCTGGACGGGGCGGGCGCCCAATCAGGGCCACCTTCAGGTTGCAGCGCTGATCGCGGCGGGCAAGGCGTCCTCTGTGATCACTCAGAATGTGGATAACCTTCACCAGGCCTCAGGGATCCCGTACGATCAGGTGATCGAGCTGCACGGCAATGCGACCTACGTCACCTGCCTTGACTGCGGCCTGCGGTACGAAATCTCTGACTTCGAGCGGTCGTTTGTCGAAGGCGGCGTCATCCCCACCTGCCGCGCCTGCGCAGGTCTGGTCAAAACCGCGACCATCTCCTTCGGTCAGCCCATGCCGCAGGGGCCGATGCGCCGGGCGCAGGCGGAAACGGAAGCCTGCGACCTCTTTCTCGTGCTGGGCTCGTCCCTTGTCGTCCATCCGGCGGCGGCGTTTCCAGCGCTGGCGGCGCGACGAGGGGCGAAGCTCGCCATTGTGAACCGCGAGCCGACGGAGCTCGACAGCT
>CAIUZX010000552.1 GCA_903903715.1 uncultured Caulobacterales bacterium | reverse complement strand
GGAGAGACGTCATCGCTGATCGCAGTCCTGAGTATATCCCGAGGGGCCCAACTCCGGTCAATTTATGCCAGTACGCAGATGTCGTCCGTTGACCCGGCAATCGTTCGCCCCTCGTTCGCCCGAGGTAACGTCGACGGGCGGCAACTCATCCCGGTCGAGTCCGTTGGGTCGTTCAGATCCGGCTGCTCTCGGGATGGAGCTGGACCCTGATCACACAGACCGAGTTGCCGCGAGTGACTGCCTCGAAGGGGGTAGGTTCTGGCAGGGGCCAACGACCTTGGATCATCCCGGCGGCGTACAGAGCGAGGGCGTCCTCCGCGTGCGCAGCGGCCTCGATCAACGTCCGCCCCGTCGCATTGCAGCGTGGAAAGTCGACGAACGAAACAAGGTAGTCGCTATCAGGGTCCTGACGGACCAAAGCGATGTAGCTGCGCACGCGGCCCGCCCCCCAAGCGCCTGTTGACTGACGGTGCGCGCTAATCCGCCCGAATAATAGCCCCTAATATGAGTTGGTATATATTATCAGACGTCCAATCGGCTCCACTAACGTATAGGTATTTTCCGACCCCCCAACAGGCCGAACTCCTGATTTACTTTTATATTCGATGACGCGCAGCCTTCTGATTGCTGGACTCAGATTGTCGAGGGGACGGGAAACGATGTCCGGACTACGGATTTTGGTCGTTGAGGATGATCCCTTCAACGCTGAACTTCTCGCCGAGCTGCTCGGCAATCTGGGACACACTGTGTGTGCATCTGTTGCGACCGTGGCTAACGCAGTGACTGCCGCGGAATGGTTTGCCCCGGATCTGATGATCGTCGACGAACGGCTGGGTGACGACAGCGGCACCCGAGCCGTGGGTCTCATCTTGAAGCACGGGCATCTTCCGCACCTCTTCGCAACAACGAGCGGTGACCGGGTTCGGACACGCTTCCCGGACGCGGTGATCGTCTCGAAACCGTTTCAAGGGTCGGATCTGGTTGACGGGATTCGCATGGCCATGACCGGAACGGGGTTGTCCGTGGGAACTTGAAGACGGTCAGCGGTCCGCGCCGGGTACGGTCAACTGGCCCGTACCGGCAAGCCTTCAATGTACCGCGACAGGTCGAAGATTCCGCCCCGCGAACCTTCGAGGTCGTGGTTCTCCGCCGTCTGCTCAAGGGCGGCACCAAGATCGGTGATCCTCTGAAACCCGTAAGCGCCGCCTGTGCCGCGCATGTTGTGGGCGACAATCGCCACGGCACCGAGATCACCTCGGCCCAGCGCCTCGACCATGATCACGACGTTCTGACGGCAGCTATCCAGATAGGCAGGGATGCGATGTGCAAATCTGTGCGTCGCCCAGGGGAGTGGGCCGTCTGATACTTCGATCTCGTCGCGAACAGGGGCGGTCGCGACGTTGGCCCGATCCTTGATCGCCTGGAGAAGCACGTCTTGCCTGATCGGCTTGGTCAGGAAGGCCGTACAACCGGCAGCGAGGCATTTCTCCCGGTCCCCCTTCAGGGCGGAGGCTGTCAGGGCGACGATGGGCGTGAGCACGCGATGATGCTGTTGTTCCCACGCACGGATGGCGCGCGTTGCCGTGAGGCCGTCCATGATCGGCATCTGGCGATCCATCAGGACCAGATCGTAGTGCCCTTTGAAGAACATCTCGCAGGCAATCGCGCCGTTGTCGGCGATTTCGACCTCGTACGGCGTGTCCTCCAGATAGGCGAGCGTGATCAGGCAATTGTCCGGCGAATCCTCGGCGAGAAGAATTCTCAGGGCGACAAGCGGCAGGTCGGGCTCGGTCCCCGTGGGCGACGAGACGCGACGAACGGCGCTGGTACTGATCTCGAACGGCACGGCAAAGGCGAAGACACTGCCTGTCCCGACGATGCTCTCGACCCAGATCCGACCTCCCATGAGCTCAACCAGACGCCGCGAGATGGTCAATCCCAGGCCCGAGCCGCCAAACCGCCGGGTCGTGGACGAATCCGCCTGGGTGAAGCGCTCGAACACCCGGTCCAGCTTTTCAGCGGGAATGCCGATACCCGTGTCGGAGACGGTGAACAGCAGCGCCGTGGGCACGGCGGCATCGCCCTGGTTCGTCACATGCAGGCAGACTTCGCCGGTTTCCGTGAACTTGATCGCGTTGCCGAGAAGGTTCAGCAGCACCTGCTGCAGGCGGGTCGGATCGCCGACAAGATCAACGGAGACGTCGGGGGCAATCTGGAAGACAAGCGTTAGTCCCTTTTCCTGCGCCTTGCCGAGAACCATCTCGCCAACCTTCTCGAGATGGTCGACCAAAGAAAACCCGGTCCGTTCGAGCTCGAGCTGCGATGCCTCGACCTTGGACAGGTCGAGGATGTCATTGATCAGGTTGAGCAGATTGTCGCCGGCGCGACGAAAGATCTGCACATACTTTTTCTGCTCGGGCGACAGGGGTGTCTTGGCCAGCAGGTCCGCTATGCCCATGATCGAGTTCATTGGCGTGCGGATCTCGTGGCTCATGCTGGCCAGAAAATCGGACTTGGTGCGGCTAGCGCTCTCCGCCGCCGCCTTGGCGAGTTGCAGTTCCACCTCGACCCGTTTGCGTTCCGTGACGTCGCGGGCGGCGGCGAACACGCCCTTGAGTGTCCGGCTTCGATCATAGAACGTGGTGGCGTTGTAGGAGACGACCGTCTGCGTCCCGTCGCGGGCCCGGGCGGTCAGCTCGTAGTCGGTCACCGACTTCTCCCGGAGCACGCGCTTGATCCCCGCCTCGGCACGCTCCGGATCTGTGAAGTAGTCCTTGAATGCGGCACCGATCAGCTCGTCCCGGGTGGAGCCCGTGAGCGCTTCCATCTGTTTGTTCACATCGGTGATGATACCCAACGGATCCGTGGTCATCAGGGCGTCGATGTTCGATTCGATCAGCGAGCGGGTGTAGAACTGCTGATCCCGGAGGAGCTGGTCCGACTTCTTCTGCTCTTCCTCGACCAGCTTCCGCGCCGTGTTGTCCGTTCCGATCAGCAGGTAGCCGATGATCACGTTCTGGGCGTCACGCAGGGCCGTGACGGACACGACGGCCGGGAACCGGCTGCCGTCCTTGCGGATGTAGGTCAGGTCGTAGATGTCCTCGATCGTCCGCGAGGCCTTGAACACGAGCGCCTCGAAGCCCGGCATGATCGGCGTCCCCAGCTCGGCGCTCAGAGCCTCGGCACGCGCAATCAGTTCCTGTGAGTCCGAAATATCGGCAGGAGTGATCTTGTTCACAACATCCGCGGCAGCGTAGCCCAGCATACGTTCTGCGCCGACATTGAAGATCTGGATGACGCCATTCGCATCCGTCGCGATGCTGGAAAAGTTGGCGCTGTTGAATATGGCACTTTGGAGCGCACCGGCCTTGATAACGACGTCTTCAGCCTGGGCGCTGGCCCCTGGGTCAATCACCGTATAAATACCCGTTCATCGTTGGTTTACGCAGCAGATCCGTTTGCGAGCGCGTCAGTGCCTGGCACCGACACGAGGACCAACGAGCGATGGGCCAGCGCCACGGCGTGGTGGAGCGCGGCATCGATGGCCGCTTCCAGCCTGTTCCAGTCGAAAGGTTTCTGAAGGACTTGGGTGCCGGGTCTGATCGCCTCGACGCGCTTTACGTTGCCGCTCATGAAGATGTGCGGGACAAAGCCGCCGAGCAGTACCTCGTCCATCGCGGCGATGCCGCAGCCCACGCCCAATCCCACGTCGACGATCATCAAATCCGGTCGCTGCCGGGCCGCCGCTGCCACCGCACCGAGTTGGGTCGTTTCGAGCGGATCGATCTCGTGCCCCATGGCACCCAGCATATCCCCCAGCAACATGCCGATCATGGCGTCGTCATCAACGATCAGGACGCGCATGGCCCACCGTGATCAATAGGCATTCCCACCCCCAATACCGCGCCGTTTACGCAACGAATTCGATCAACATCTGACTTAGCACCTGTGACGCTTGAGCCAGTCGCGTCCGTTACGAAAGCCTCGGGATGTACTCAGGCGACCAATCGTAAGTATCCCGATTAGGGGCCCAACCGCTCGTACACCTGCGCATTCGACCTGACAGCGGACCCAACCAAGGTCAGCATCGGGTCGATAGTGCCGGTTGGTTTAGAGGCGGAAAGCAGGCGTCTCTCGAAGTCAGCCTCGGCCGTGACGTCTCATGAGACGGGCAAATGGAGTTTGTGATAAATTCTTTGT
>CAIUZX010000551.1 GCA_903903715.1 uncultured Caulobacterales bacterium | reverse complement strand
TGTGATGTCGCACCGCTCGGGTGAGACCGAGGACGCCACAATTGCCGATCTCGCTGTCGCGACCAACTGCGGTCAGATCAAAACCGGGTCGCTCGCACGATCGGACCGGCTCGCGAAGTACAATCAACTGCTGAGGATCGAGCAGGAACTGGGCGACCAGGCGATTTACGCTGGATTGGGCGATCTGCAGCGCCATTGATCCGCACATTCCTGTATCGATTCTTTCCGATCGAGACGGGGTTTACTGTCTCTTAAGCCTGATGGCGCATGTGTGAACGGGCCCCGAAACGGGGCTTTGTGATAGCCAGAATGGCGAGATGGAGTTGATCTTGTTGCTGCGAATCCGCCCTTACGTCCCGGCGGCGTTGATCGCCGGGCTGTTCTTCTATTTCGGCGTGAACGCGATGATCGGCGACCGGGGATTGTTGACGCACGCAAGGCGTGACGCCGAACTGGCGCAGAAGCAAAGAACTCTCGCGGCCCTTCGTCAGGAACACGCGCGTCTGGCGTTGCACGCCCGGCTTCTTTCCGCCTCGACCCCGTCACGCGATTTCATCGAGGAGCAGGCCCAGACTGTTCTGGGTTACGCCGACCCGCACGACTACGTAATCCGTCAAAACGACTAGTTTTCATGCGCGGCCTCCATTAGGGGAGGAGTCGGCGAAACTGTTCGCCCCCAATGATTTTGCGCGTGATCGTCTCTGACAACGTTGTCATTCGTTTCGTTGCGCGCTATTCGACGACGATGGATATCGCAGGAGAAGACTCCGATGGCGCGCCCAAAGGCGACGAAGGCCGGCACCGCGGAAACGGGCCGCTCCCCTGTCAGCAAGGCTGAACTCCTAGATCACTACCGCCTGATGCTGCTGATCCGTCGCTTTGAGGAGCGGGCGGGCCAGCTCTACGGCATGGGTCTGATCGGCGGCTTCTGCCACCTCTACATCGGGCAGGAAGCCATCGCCGTGGGCATGCAGGCCATCAAGAAGCCAGGAGATCAGATCATCACCGGCTATCGCGATCATGGACACATGCTCGCCGCGGGCATGGATCCAAAGGCGGTTATGGCGGAGCTGACCGGGCGCGCCGCAGGAGTCGCCAAGGGTAAGGGCGGCTCGATGCACATGTTCGATGTGGAGGCTGGATTTTTCGGCGGTCACGGCATTGTTGGCGCTCAGGTCAGCCTCGGCACCGGCCTCGCCTTCGCCAACCGCTATCGCGGCGCCGCCAACGTGTCCTTCACCTATTTCGGCGACGGCGCGGCCAATCAGGGACAGGTGTACGAGAGCTTCAACATGGCTGAGCTCTGGCGTTTGCCGGTCGTCTACGTCATCGAGAACAACCAGTACGCTATGGGCACGAGCGTGGAGCGCGCTTCGGCGGAGACGCACCTCCACAAGCGGGGCGCATCGTTCAATATCCCGGGCGAGGAAGTCGACGGGATGGACGTTGAAGCTGTGATCGAAGCGGGCGCTCGGGCCGCTGAGCACGCCAGGTCCGGCGCCGGACCTTACCTGCTCGAAATGAAGACCTATCGCTACCGGGGGCACTCGATGTCGGATCCCGCCAAGTACCGGACGCGTGAGGAAGTGGATCAGGTCAAGAAGACCCGCGATCCTATTGATCATCTGCGCGAACGGCTGGAAGCCCTGGGCTTCGCCGAAGAGGCGGCGTTGAAGGCGATCGACGCTGACGTGAAGCGCATCGTCGCGGACAGCGCCGAATTTGCCAGAACCGCTCCGGAGCCGGACAGCTCCGAGCTCTACACCGATGTGTATCTGTAAGGCGAACGACGCATGAGCGTGGACATTCTGATGCCGGCCCTATCTCCCACGATGGAGGAGGGCACTCTGGCGAAGTGGAACATCAAGGTTGGCGATACGGTGTCGGCGGGTGACGTGATCGCCGAGATCGAGACCGACAAGGCGACGATGGAGGTAGAAGCCGTAGACGAGGGCGTCGTCGAGGCGCTCCTGGTCGACGCTGGCGCCGAGGGCGTGAAGGTGAATTCGCCGATCGCGCGCCTGAGCGGCGGCAGTTCCAACGCCGTGGCGAGCGCACCTGGTCCTGAAGCGGCCGCCCCCGTTCCGGTCTCGACGTCGCCGGTTTCAACGGCCTTGGCCGTCGCTTCGAGCGCTCCGGAGCCAGATCTGCCGCCGGGGACGCCAACCATCCGCCAAACCGTGCGCGACGCTCTTCGCGATGCGATGGCCGAGGAGATGCGTCGGGACGAGACGGTCTTCCTGATGGGTGAAGAAGTGGCGCAGTACCAGGGCGCCTACAAGGTCAGCCGCGACCTCCTTCAGGAATTCGGGGAGCGCCGGGTCGTCGATACGCCGATCACCGAGCATGGCTTCGCGGGTCTGGCCGTGGGCGCCGCGTTCACGGGCCTGAAGCCGATCGTCGAGTTCATGACGTTCAACTTTGCGATGCAAGCCATTGATCATCTTATCAATTCGGCGGCCAAAACCCTCTATATGTCCGGCGGTCAGATCAAGAGCTCCATCGTTTTCCGTGGTCCGAATGGCGCAGCCGCGCGCGTGGCCGCTCAACACAGTCAGGATTACAGCGCCTGGTATGCGGCGGTGCCCGGCCTGAAGGTTGTCGCGCCATACGATGCGGCGGATGCAAAGGGCCTGTTGAAGGCGGCGATCCGGGATCCAAACCCGGTCGTCTTCCTCGAACACGAGATGCTCTATGGCGTGGAGTTCGATGTGCCGGAGGGCGTGGACTGGGTCGTTCCGATCGGTAAGGCCAAGGTTCGGCGCATCGGGACGGATGTGACCCTCACCGCGCATTCACGGATGGTGGATCTTGCGCTCAAAGCTGCCGACAAGCTCGCTGAACTCGGCGTTTCGGCGGAAGTCATCGATCTGAGGACCCTTCGACCCCTCGACCAAGAAACCATTGTCGAGAGCGTCAAGAAGACGAACCGGCTGGTGACTGTCGAAGAGGGCTGGGGCCCCTGCGGCGTTGGCGCCGAGGTCTGTCAGCGGGTTGTCGAGCAGGCCTTCGACTGGCTCGACGCGCCCCCGACCCGCGTGCATGGCGAAGATGTGCCCATGCCCTATGCGGCAAATCTCGAGGCCCTCTGTCTCCCGACCGTCGAGAAGATCGTCGCCGCTGTGCAGTCTGTACTGGCTAGGGGCTGACCCATGGCGACAGTCCGCAAGGCCGGTGGATGTCACTGCGGAGCGATCCGCTTCGAGGTTGA
>CAIUZX010000550.1 GCA_903903715.1 uncultured Caulobacterales bacterium | reverse complement strand
GGGCCGATTCGGCGCATCCAGCACGAGCAGAGTCACTGCGGCGAGACACACCAGAGCCAGCGCTCCGGCGAGAATCCGCGATCCGATTCGAACCCATGTCGACAAAACGCCCACCCTGTTCAACGTCACTTGACCCGCGTTCGGAGGACGGGCGGCCCGCCATCCGAAAACCGCCGGATATCTCGAATCAACCAGATACTCGGAATCAACCAGATACTCGGAATCAAAAAGGGCCGCCTGAAGCAGGCGGCCCTTTAGGTTCTACAGCTGTCTTAAACAGCCGCGAAATTACTTCGCGGTGTTGTTCGCAGCGGCCGGAGCCATCGCGTTGTCAGCAGCCGGGGCCATCGCGTTGTCAGCGGCCGGAGCCATCGTGTTTTCAGCGGCGGTGTTGTTGGTTTCGGCCTTCTTGCCGCAAGCAGCGACGCTCAGAGCGGCGACGGCGGCGGTAGCGACGAGGATCTTGCGGAGGGTGATGGAGGTCATTTTGAGAGGTCCCTTTGGATTTTTGCGCGCAACATATCGCGAGCTAACGCTGCATACACCAATCTGAAGCGCTCCGCCATAGTTTTGGAATACGAACATATCAGCGTCCCGCCACCCGCCGAACTTTTTTGAAAAGCTCATTTTGGGCGCCTAATTCGGGCGAACCCGCCCCCATGAGCGACATAAATAGCGCTTTAAGATTGCAATTGTGTTTCTTCTTTTCACGCAGTTATTGTTTTTTTGATGCAAGAGGTTCAATCGATGTCACACCGCGCCCCGCCGTTCTCGGCGCTCCGCACACTTGAAGCCGCCGCAAGACTGCGCAGCTACACGGCTGCGGCGGCCGAGCTGCAGGTGACTCACAGCGCCGTCAGCCAGGCGATCCGTCGTCTGGAGGACGATCTCGGAATCAAATTGTTCTATCGCCGCGGCTCCTTCATGGAGCCTGCGCCGTCGAGCCTGCTCCTGGCGCGCGCGTACCATGAAGCCGCACAGCACCTGTCCCGTTCGTTGATCGACGTCGCAGGCCGCAACGCGCCGGACAATCTGGTCATCTCGGCGCCGCCCGGGTTCGCCCGCACCTGGCTCGCGCCGCGTCTGCCCTCGCTGGCGGCGGCCTTCCCGGGGCTCAATTGCGATCTGCGCACCAGCCGAGACCTCGCGACGCTGGATGGAGACGGCGTCGACCTCGCGATTCGATTCGGCGTCGGCCCCTGGCCGCCTGCGCGCTTAGAACAGCTGTTCAGCCTCACCGCCTTCCCGGTGGCCAGCCCGACCTTCGCCGCGGCGCACAGCCTGCGCACGCCGAGCGACGTGGCGCACGCCCCGCTGATCGAGCAGGCGGACATGCCCTGGAGCCTGTGGTTCGACGCCGCGGGGATCGAGGCGCCGAAAAACGCCGGCCGGGCGACCTTTGATGACGAGCAGATGGCCCTCGAGATGGCGGCGGCAGGACAGGGCCTCGCCCTCGCCTACGCGGAAGCCGCGGCGCCTTATCTTGCTGAGGGCCGCCTCGTCCGCGCCTCGGACATCACGGCGGTCTCGCACCGCAACGCCTGGATGCTGTGGCGGGAGGAGAACCCCAAACTGCGTCTCATCCGGAACTTCTCGTGGTGGATCCGCGGCGAACTGAACGGCCCGGCGGACAGGGCGGAGACGGCGGCGTGACCCCGGCCGCCATCACAACGCGCGTCTACGCCTTGAGACCGGACCGTCCAACGCCTCGGGCGCGACGCGGCGCCGTAAAGGTCTGGTCCAGTCATGTGGAGCGGCTGATGACGTCCAGCCTGTCGGCGTCCCTCACCCCCGGACCCGTCGCCCACGGGTTGGCGGAGCTTCTCGTCCGGCTGAGCGACCAGAAGGTCACGGCCGAGCTTGTTCGTCCCACAGGTCGGGCAGCGACGGACGCGGCGTGCCTCGCCGCAGCGCAGGATCCGCAGGCCTGGCCGACGCCCCCGCGTCAGATCGAGACGTCGGAATTTGTGGTGCAGTTCGAGTTCAACCCCGAAGCGAGCGCGTGACGTCTTCGTCTCAGCCCGTGATCGGCAGCGCGGACGCGACGCGGGCGACCCATGCCTTCACGGTCGGATAGGCGTCGAGGTCAAACCCGCCCTCCGGCGCGACCCGCGTGTAGGCGACCAGAGCGATGTCGGCCAGGGAAAGGGCGGCCCCGGCGAACCAGTCGCGTCCCGCAAGCCCCGCCTCCATACGCGCCAGCGCAGCCTTGCCCTTCACCATCAGAGCGGGATCGATCTCGGCGTCCGGCTTGCCCAGATACGCCTTCTGGAAGCGCCGAACGGCGATGGCGGGCTCGTGGGTATACTGCTCCCAGAACATCCATTCCAGCATGACCCCCCGATCATAAGCGTCGGCGGGGACGAGGTCAGAGCCCTCGGCCAGATAAGAGATAATGGCGTTCGACTGGGACAGGGTCCGCCCGTCGGGCAACACCACCGCCGGGACCTGACCGCTCGGATTGACGTTCAGGAACTGAGGCGTCTTCGCCTCGCCCTTGACCACGTCGATGTCGACCCAGTCATAGGCGAGACCCAGCCGGTCCGCCGTCCACTTGACCTTGAGACAGTTGCCGGAGATCCGGTCGCCATAGATGGTGAGGGTCATGGGGCCTCGTCCGCAGATGTGTCGAACGCGATGCGCAACGCTTTAAAGGCGGCTCACTTTTTGTCGAGATCGGTGATCAGGTCTTCCGAAGCGGGCCAGACCGCGCGTTGCTTGGCGGCGACCTGCTCGGCTGCGCGCAGGACGCGCAGGACATTCTGACCGGTCAGCTTCTTCAGGTCGGCGTCGCTCCAGCCGCGGCGGACCAACTCGGCGATCAGGTCGACATACGAATCCACGCCGGTCGCATCGTCGATGACGTCCCCGCCGGTGTCGCCGTAGTCCGCGCCGATGCCGATATGGTCGGGGCCGGTCACGCTGCGGACATGGTCGATATGGTCCGCGACGTCCTTCAGGGACACCGGAGGCCTCGGGTGGGCCGCGCGCCAGGCGGCCATGGCGCCCTTGGCGCCTTCCGGATCGCCGGTGTGCAGCGCCTTCTGCCGCGCCAACTCCGCCTGCTCATCGGCGGCCCAGAGGCGGACCTTCTCGTTGATGTAGAAGGGCACGAAATTGACCATCACCACGCCGCCGTTTGTCCGGAGGCGCCGCAGGATGGAGTCGGGGACATTGCGCGGATGGTCGGACAGGGCCCGCGCCGAAGAGTGGCTGAAGATCACCGGCGCCTGGGCGACGTCGAGGGCGTCGGCCATGGTCTTGGGCGACACGTGGGAGAGGTCCACCAGCATGCCGATCCGGTTCATCTCCTTCACCACCGCCTTGCCGAAGGGGGTGAGGCCGTTGTGGGTCGGCGTGTCGTTCGAGCTGTCGGCCCAGTGGGTGTTGCCGAAGTGGGTCAGGGTCATGTAGCGGGCGCCGAGGATATAGAGCTGGCGCAGCACCTCGAGGCTGTCGTCGATCCCCTCCCCGCCCTCGACGCCCATGAGGGAGGCGAGCTTGCCGGCGCCTTGCGCCCGCGCCACGTCATCGGCGGTCAGGCAAAGCGCCATCTGGTCCGAATAACGCGCCGTCATGCGCCGGACGATGTCCATCTGCTTGATGACCGCCGTGGTCGCCTGCGGCCCCTTCAGTTCGCCTGGAACCCACAGAGACCAGAACTGGCCGCCGAGGCCGCCTCTGCGGGCGCGGGCGAGGTCGGTGTCGAAACCCGCCGCGCGGGCGGCGCC
>CAIUZX010000549.1 GCA_903903715.1 uncultured Caulobacterales bacterium | reverse complement strand
CCCCAATTGTGGTGATCAGATTTCGCGCAGGGACCCGATGATGTCCGCACAGAAACATTTCAGGACTGAAAGACGGCGCCCAGATTGATCCGGTCGCCGCCTTGAAGTCTTTAAAAACCTTAGGACCCGGAGGTTTCGGCCTCGGTCTTGGTCGTCGAGCGCTGACGTTCGGCGATACGGGCCGACTTGCCGCGACGATCACGCAGGTAATAAAGCTTGGCGCGACGCACGACGCCGCGGCGCTTCACCTCGATGGACTCGATCATCGGCGACAGGATCGGGAACAGACGCTCCACGCCTTCGCCGAAGCTGATCTTGCGGACCGTGAAGCTTTCATGCAGGCCGCCGCCGGAGCGGGCGATGCAGACGCCTTCATAGGCCTGGACGCGCTCGCGCTCGCCTTCCTTGATGCGGACATTTACGCGCAGCGTGTCGCCCGGCTCAAATTCAGGAACGCCGCGCATCGCGAGGAGGCGCTGGGATTCTTCTTTCTCGAGTTGCTCAATCACGTTCATCGTCTACTCCTTTTAGGGCTTGAACGCCCTTTGCCTGTAAGTTGGCGAGATGCGCCGCCCAGAGATCCGGACGCCGCTCCCGCGTGGTCGCTTCGCGCTGCAGACGTCTCCACTTGGCGATTTCGCCATGGTGGCCGGAGCGCAGCACCTCCGGTATCTCAAACCCTTCGAACGCCTGGGGCCGCGTATATTGCGGATGCTCCAGCAGTCCGTCTTCGAAACTCTCTTCCTGCGTGGAGGCGGCGTTGCCCAGAACCCCGGGCGCCAGCCTCACACAGGCCTCGATGGTCACCATGGCCGCCGCTTCGCCTCCTGCGATGACCGCGTCGCCCACTGAAATCTCTTCGAACCCTCGGGCGTCCAGCACCCTTTGATCCACGCCTTCGAACCGACCGCACAACACGATCAGCCCCGGTCCCGACGCCCAATCCCGCACGCGGGCCTGGGTGAGCTTTCGACCCCGTGCACTCATGTAGACCAGCGGACGACCCGCCAACTCCACACTGTCGACCGCCGAAGCGATGACATCCGCGCGCAAAACCTGCCCTGGCCCGCCTCCGGCCGGGGTGTCGTCAAGAAAGCCGCGCTTATGACCGGAAAAGCCCCGGATGTCCACAAGCTCCAGCGACCACAGCCCCTGTTCGCGCCAGGCCGAACCGATCAGCGACACGCCGAGCGGCCCGGGAAAGGCCTCCGGGGCCATGGTCAGCACCGTCACAGCGAAGCTCATTCGGGAGCGTCCCCGTTGATCTCCGGCAACTTGACCACGACCACATAGCCGCCCGCCAGATTGACCTCGGGCGTCGCGGCCTTGGTGAAGGGGTGATAGAGCGCCGCCTTCCCGCCGCCGGGATCGATCTCCAGGATGTCCCCGGCGCCGAAATCGTGGACGGCCTTGATGCGGCCCAGCACCTCCCCGTCCTCTGTCCGCGCAACGAGGCCGATCAGATCGGCGTGGTAGAACTCCTCCTCCTCGGGGGGCGGCAGGGCGGAGCGCGGCACGAAAAGCTGGGTCCCGCGCAGGGCGTCCGCCTCCTCCTTGGTGAAGGGCTCCTGCGTCCGGCAGATGACGTCGCCCTTGGCTGCGCGGGCGCTGACCAGGGTGAGTTTCGGCTGGCCGGAGCGATCCAGCAGGGTGCGATAGGCGAACAGGGCAAGCGGGTCGGCGGTGTAGGCGGTCAGGCGCAACTCGCCTTTCACGCCGAACGCGCCGGCCACGCGGCCGACCAGGATGAGCCGATCAGGCTTTAACTGGTCAGGCGCCTCCCCCAAGTCTTAGCCCTCTGCGGGAGCGTCGGCAGGGGCTTCAGCTTCGGCGGCGACGTCCGGCGCAACTTCCGGCTCAGGCGCAGCTTCCGGCTCAGGCTCGGGAGCCGGCGCGGCGGCGGCGGCGGCGGCGGCTTCAGCTTCGGCCTTGGCGGCGGCCTCGGCTTCGATCCGGTCGGCTTCCTTCTGAGCCCGCTCGGCGGCGCGTTCCTGGGCCTTCTTGCCCGGGACGGCGCGCTTGGGGTTCTGGCTCGGCGCCCACTCGACGAGGCCATGCTGCGACAGGAAGCGCGCGACGCGGTCGGTCGGCTGGGCGCCCTTCTTGATCCACGCCTGGATGATTTCGAGCTTGAGCGTGACGCGGTTCGGATCGTCGCGCTTCAAGAGCGGATTGTAGGTGCCCACCTTCTCGATGAAGCGGCCGTCGCGGGGCGAATGGCTGTCCGCCACGACGATGGAGTAGAACGGACGCTTCTTTGCGCCGCCGCGGGCCAGTCGGATCTTCAGCATGTGATGTCTTCGTCTTTCTTGAGTTCGTCGGTTGAAAGTTAAAACGAGGGTCTAGGTCTATTTCTTGCGAAAGCCGGGAAGTCCGGGCAGGCCGGGAAGCCCGCCGGTCGGTGGGGCGCCGGGCTTGCCGCCGCCCAGCGCCTTTAGCGCATCTAGGTCTGGGCCGCCGAGGCCGCCCAGCGGCGAGCGTCCCATGCCAGGAGGCGCAGCGCCTCCAGGAGCACCGCCGCCGGGGCCTCCCAGTCCGCCCATCATGGCGGCCATCTGGGCCATGCCCTTTCCGCCGCCACGGCTCATCGCCTTGAACATGTCGGCCATCTGGCGGTGCTGCTTGAGCAGGCGATTGACGTCCGCCACATCGACGCCCGCGCCCTTGGCGATGCGGCGCTTGCGGCTGGCCGCCAGAATGTCCGGCTTCTTGCGCTCGAGCTTGGTCATCGACTGGATGATGGCTTCCTGACGACGGAAGACCTTGTCGTCGACGCCCGACGCCGCGATCTGCTTCTTGACCTTCTGCACGCCCGGCAACATGCCCATCAGGCCCTGCATGCCGCCCATGCGCTGCATCTGGCGCAGCTGTTCGGCGAGGTCGTCGAGGTCGAACTGACCCTTGGCCATCTTCTTGGCCATGCGCTCGGCCTGGCCGCGATCCATCTCCGCCGCCGCGCGCTCGACGAGGGCGACCACGTCGCCGGCGCCGAGGATCCGCCCCGCCACCCGGCGCGCGTCGAAGACCTCGAGGGCGTCGATCTTTTCGCCCGCGCCCAGGAACTTGATCGGCAGGCCGGTGACCGCGCGCATCGACAGCGCAGCGCCCCCCCGGCCGTCGCCGTCGGTGCGGGTCAGCACAAGGCCCGTTAGCGGCAGGCGGTCATGGAAGGCCTTGGCCGTGCGCACCGCGTCCTGACCGGTCAGGCTGTCCGCCACCAGAAGGGTCTCGACCGGCGTGGCGATGCGGGCGATTTCCGCCGCCTCGCTCATCATCGCCTCATCCAGGGTTGTGCGACCCGCGGTGTCGAGGATCAGGACGTCGAAGCCGCCCAGCCGCGCCGCGTTCATCGCCCGCCTTGCGATATCCGCCGCCGACTGCCCGGTCACGATGGGCAGGGTCTCGACCCCCGCCTGCACGCCCAGCGCCGCGAGCTGCTCCATCGCCGCAGGCCTGCGGGTGTCGAGGGACGCCATCAGGACCTTCTTGCGGTCGGTCTTGGAGAGGCGCACGGCGAGCTTCGCCGAGGTGGTGGTCTTGCCCGAGCCCTGCAGACCCGCCATCAGGATCACGGCAGGCGGGTTGACGGCGAGGTTGATCCCTTGCGCCTCTTCCCCGCCCAGCATGTCGACCAGTCCGTCGTGGACGATCTTTACGACCTGCTCGCTGGGCTTGACCGAACGGAGCACCGCCTCACCGGTTGCGCTTTCGCGGGCCTTGGCGATGAAGTCCTTGACAACCGGCAGGGCGACGTCGGCGACCAGCAGGGCCAGACGAACCTCGCGCAGGGCCTCGTCAATGTCCTTTTCAGACAGCACGCCGCGACCGGTAAGCCGGTCAAAGACTCCTGTCAGTCTTTCGCCTAAAGCCTCGAACATCACCGCTCCTGATCAGCCCAACCATCGCCCAAACGCCAAGCGACCCCGTGGACGATAACGTCGACGGGGGTCCTCTCCGCCCTCGTCCGATGGGTCCT
>CAIUZX010000548.1 GCA_903903715.1 uncultured Caulobacterales bacterium | reverse complement strand
GCCCCCGCAGACCGCAGATCATGATGTGCGCAAAGTCCTGGCAGACGCCGCGGCGGGCGGCGAAGGCTGTCGCCGCCGGCGTTGAAACGTCGGTCGCCTCATCGTCATAGACGAAGTCGGCCTTCATCCGGCGCATCAGATCTTCCGCCGCCTCCAGCAGCGGGCGTCCGGGCGGGAAGCAGTCCCGGGCATAGTCGGTGATCGCTCGAACCAACGGTGACGCGGCGGTGGGATAGAGGAAGGCCGAGGGACCAGTGGCGCTGAGATCCCGGCTCGCCATCGCTTCGGCCCGCACCGCCTCCCAGCTCTTCCCATCGGGCGTCGGCCAGTTCGCATGAACATCTATGCGGGAGGTTGCGGTGATGACCAAACGCTTGTGCGGCGTATCGATCCGCACCCGAAGGGTCGGCTCGCCGAAGGGGCCGGCCTGAGGCTCGGACCGAGCTGGCGTGGGCGAAATATCAACCTGGTCGCCGGTCACGCTCTGCCGCGCGCTTGACGCTGGGGTCAGCCGCAGCACGCACTGCGCAAACGTCACCGGTTGGTCATAGCGATAGGTCGTGCGATGCGTCAGCCGGTATTTCACGCAAGCCCCGCAAGCTTGGCGGTCGGCGCGGCGTTGGCGCCCTGCAGGAAGTATCGGTCGGCGATCGCGTTGGACAGCTGCAGCAGGTTCTGCTCGGCCTCCAGGATCCAGGCCGTGTCCAGGACCGCGGCGTCTGCGATCTCGACGCGCGTCGCCAGGGCCAGAGTCTGGCGCAAGGGCGCCTCCAGCATGCCATCGGCCACCAGGGTCGGCATGGCCGCCAGATGATCGCGCATTGCGAAGATCTGGAAGCCTACGGATCTTGGATTGAACGGATCAAGGACGACCATATCGACCGCAGGCGTCATGGCGAGACCGACGAGATACCGCGCGCGATAGGTGATCTGACTGTCTGCAAGGTCCAGCAGCAGGTCGAGCGCATCCACAGTGGCGTCGGCGCGCGCGAGGGTGCGGACGAACTGGCTGGTGTTAATCGCCCGCTCGAGCCGACGACCGAGGTCAAGGAATCGCCAGCCAGCGCCTCGGTTCATGTTCTCGTGGCAGAGGCCCGACAGGGCCGACAGCCGCTGAAGCGCGTCCTCCGCCTGCGACAGGGCGTCGGCCTCCGTCGCGACCGTGCGAGCGCCGCCTGCCAGGCTCGCCTCAAGCTGAAGCAACAGGCTCCAGAAGTCCGAGGACAGCCGCTCCCGCATCCCAGACGCGGTGCGCTTCACTGCCCGGACCAGGGTGATCACCGCCCCCTCCGCCGTCACATCGTGCAGGGCGTCGCGTGCGGCGGTGGTCGCGGCTTCGCCCAGAGCCTCCTCATCCAGGGCGCCCCAGTCGATCAGCAGCTTCTGCACCGAAGTGAGAGTCTCTCCGCTCGCATGGGCGGGTTGTTCGGCGTCCATCAGGCTTGAGCAGAGACTGCGGACCATTCGAAGCGTCGATTCCGCCCGCTCCATATAGCGGCCCAACCAGAACAGGTGGTCCGCGGCCCGGCTCGGCAGCCTGCCAGGGATCCTACGGACCTTCACATCGTCCTTGTTGGCGAGGAGCGTGATCCGCTCCACCGGCTTATCGCTGATCACCCAGACATCTGCAGACTGGGCGCCCTCACCCATTGAAATAGCGCGGGCGTCTGCGTGGATCGAGGTGCGGCAGAAGCCGCCGGGCATGATCTTGATCCCGTCCGGCGTCCAGGCGGCGTAAACCCGCAGGATGAAGGGCGCGGCCTTGAGCTGACCATCGCGCAACACAGGCGTCGTCGACAGGCGCACGACCTCCTGCCCCACCACGTCACAGGGCCGGTCCTCCAGCCGCTGCGCCAGAGCCGCCCGGCCCGTGGAGTCGAGATCGGCCATCAGTCGCGGGCGACCAAAGGCGGTCTCTCCCGGCGTCTCGTTGAAGGCGGACGCGATGACAAGATCATTCAGCCGCCCCCGCACGAAGTCCTGCGCCTCCGGCTGTCCGCACCACCAGGTGGCGACGTTCGGCATCTTCAGGTCTTCGCCCAGAAGCTGGCGGCAGAGGGCCGGCATGAAGCCGAGCAGCGCCTTGGATTCCAACACCCCCGCCCCAGGGATATTGACGACCGCGACTTCCGACCGCCGAACCGCATCCATCAACCCCGGCACGCCGAGGTGCGAAGCGCCGTTCAGCTCCAGAGGATCGATGAAGTCCGCGTCGACCCGCCGCAGGATCACGTCGATCCTCTTCAGCCCCTCGATGGTGCGGACAAACACCCGGCCGCCGCGCACAACGAGATCCTCGCCCTCTACGAGCAACAGCCCGAGATACCGAGCGAGGTGCGCCTGCTCGAAATAGGTTTCGCTGAAGGGTCCAGGCGTCAGGAGACAGATCCTCGGCTCCACCCGCGGCGCGGTAGCGGCCAGGCCCTTGCGGAAATCGTCAAAGAACCCCGCCAGTCGTTGGACATTCATGGCGCCGTAGAGATTGGGAAACGCCCGCGACAGCACCAGCCGGTTCTCCAGCGCGTAACCCAAGCCCGACGGCGCCTGCGCGCGATCATCGAGCACCCACCACCGGCCGTCCGGCCCGCGTCCGACATCCGCAGCATAAAGCTGCAGGTGATTGCCGCCGGGCGGAGGGACGCCGCACATCGAGCGCAGGAAATCCGGGCTGCCGGTCACTGCTGCAGCAGGCAAAGCGCCGCTCGCGGTCAGGGCGCCGGGTCCATAGATATCGCCTGCAATGGCCGTCATCAGGCGCGCCCGTTGCGTGACGCCTTCGACGATCTGCGACCAGTCCTGATCGGTCAAGATGAGGGGCAGCGGGCCCAGGGGCCAGGACCGCTCGGTCTCTTCGCCATAGATGCGGTAGGACACCCCCGTGTCGCGGATATGCCGCGCCGCGAGGCTGAACCGGTTCTGGAACTCGGCCTCTGTGAAATCGGCGAACTCCGCCAACAAGCCAAGCCAGTGCGCGCGCGGCCGGCCCGAGGGGTCAAGCAGTTCGTCCGGCACGCCGGGCAAGGGCCGGTAATCCCGCAGCCAGCCGGACAGACGCGCCGCCGCGCCGGGGTCGAGATCAGGCTTGGCCATATTTGCGGTCGCGCGATCACCCCTCATGCTGTGCGTCTCGAATGAAGGGCCGTCGCAAACTCTCCCAAACCTTTATAGGGGCGGCGACGTGTACGCCGCATCCGACCTTTTGAGTCTCAGCATAACGATGCCGGACACAGCGCGCGACAGGATACGCGCGTCGCGCGCCTCGATCTTTTCGATCTGACTGCTGAGCAGGCGCCTTCACCTCGACTGGGTGAGCGTTATGTTGTAAAACTGCATATCGATGTCCGCGCACTGAAGGAGATCCCATCTTGAAGAGATTGACGATGGCGTTAGCCGCGGCATGGCTGGGACTTTCGGTCGCACAGGTTTCTGCAAGCGAAGTGTCCGTCGCCGTCGCCGCCAATTTCGTCGAGCCGGCCCGCGCGGTTGCGGAGGCTTTTCACACTGCGACGGGCGACACCGCCCTGATCTCGCCAGGCGCCAGCGGCCAACTCTTCACTCAGATTAGCCACGGCGCGCCCTATGAGGTTTTCTTGTCGGCGGACGCAGAACGCCCCCAGGCGCTCGTGGCGGGCGGATACGCGGTCGGCCAGAGCCGGTTTACCTACGCCGTCGGGCGCCTCGCGCTCTACTCAGCCAGCCCCGGCCTCGTGGACGGTCAGGGCCTTGTGCTCAAGCGCCCCGACCTTCGGACCGTGGCCATCGCCGACCCAGCCGTCGCGCCCTACGGCGTCGCCGCGGAGGAGACGATGCGCAAACTCGGTGCTTACGACGCGCTAAAGCCGAAGATCGTCAAGGGGGCGTCCATCGCCCAAGCCTACCAGTTCGTCGCGACTGGCGCCGCAGAGATCGGCTTCGTCGCCCAGTCACAGATCGTAACCGTCAAGGGCGGCTCCCGCTGGCTGGTTCCCGAGGCCCTGCACGCCCCCATCGAGCAGCAGGCGGTGTTGCTGAAGGCGGGCGCCAACGATCCCGCCGCGCGAGCCTTCCTCGACTTCCTGAAAACCCCCGCCGCCCGTACAATCATCTCGCGCTACGGCTATGACTTGAGGTGAG
>CAIUZX010000547.1 GCA_903903715.1 uncultured Caulobacterales bacterium | reverse complement strand
TTCGTGCGGGTAGATGTCGAGGAGGACCGCCTGGGCCAGCGGAATGAGCGGCGCGCCGCTGATCCCCTGCAACAGGCGAAAGAGCACGATCTGGGTGAGATTCTGGGCCAGGCCGCACAGGGCGGACGCGACGGTGAAGCAGGCGACCGACACGAGGAAGACGTTCTTGCGTCCGAACCGCATGGCGACCGCGCCGGTCAGGGGCGTCATGATCGCGGCGGACACGATGTAGCTGGTCAGGACCCAGGTCACCTGATCCTGCGACGCCGACACGCTGCCCTGGATGTGCGGCAGGGCGACGTTCGCGATCGTCATGTCCAGCGCATTCATCAGGGTCGCGGTCATGATCGAGGCGGTGATCATGAGCCTCGTGAACCCCGCAGACCGCTCGGTCGGCGGCGTTGCGGTCATGGGCGGGGGGCTTCCCCGCCGCCGGTGCGCGACCGCCCGGTGTCGATGGAGACCTTGGCGCTCAAGCCCGCCTGCAGCGGATGATCGGCGAGGTCCTTGGGATCAAGCTCGACCCGCACGGCCACGCGCTGAACCACCTTCACCCAGTTACCGGTCGCGTTTTCCGGCGGCAGGAGCGCAAAGCTCGATCCCGTGCCCGGCGACACGCTGGCCACCTTTCCATGATAGACAAAGTCCTTGCGCGCATCGATGCGCACCTCCGCCTTCTGGCCGGGGCGGACATAGGCGAGCTGGTCTTCCTTCAGGTTCGCGTCGATCCACACGCGGGGGGAGACGAGAGCGAACAGGGGCTGGGCGGCGTTGACGAAGTCGCCCACCTGAAGTTGCTCGACCTTGGTGACGATCCCGTCCTGGGGCGCGAGGATCACGCCATAGCTGCGGTTCAGTCTGTCCTTTGCGGCCTGAGCCATCGCGGCCCGCACGCTGGGATGCTGATCGACGGCGCGATCCGGTGTTCCGCCGAGCATGGCCAGCGCCTGAGCCTGCGCCTCCTTCGCAGCGTTCACCCGCTGCCTGGCGGCGTTCACGGCGTTCTGGGCGAGGTCGAGCTGGGCCTGCGAGGTGACGCCGGACTGGACCAGCGAGGTCTGCCGCGCCAGCTCCTTGGTCAGATAGCTGAGCTGGTCCGCGGCGGCGGCGGTCTCGGCGATTCGCTGCTGATAGAGGGCGCGGTAGCCGTCCACCTGCAAGCGCGCCTGCGCGGCCATGGCCTCGCTCTGCGCCAGGGCTGTGTCCAGCGGCGCCGGATCCAGCCGGAACAGCACGTCGCCTTTTTTGACGAGTTGGTTCTCGTGCACCGCAACCTCGACCACCCGGCCGGAGATGTTGCTCGACACCTGGACCCGTGCAGCCTGCACATAGGCGTCGTCAGTGGCCTGAACGCGTCCGCCGGTCAGATACATGACGAGGGCGATGATCAGCACGACCGCCGGGACCCCGATCATCAGCGGCGCCCGCAAGCGCTCCGCCAGGGGGCGCGGGGGCAACAGACCCTGATGGTCGATGCGATCTTCCGTGTCCGCCAGCCTGGGAGTCGTCGTCTGCCGTTGGTCGGCGCTGTTCACGCTCATAAAAACCGTCCTGCACGCCAACGGACTATGTGCGCCGCTGCGTTGAAACAATGTCACACGCGGGGGCGGGGGCCGTCGTACCAAAAAACCTACGATGTCGAAGTTTGTCCGACTTCCCACAAGTAATGCTTCGACACTATGATCCAAATGGAATTTGATCACTGTTATCATGAAAAATGTGCATTTTCCCAATCTCGACCTCAACCTGCTCAAGGTTTTTGAAGCCCTGATCGAGGAGAAGAGCGTCACCCGTGCGGGTGAGCGGCTTGGCCTGACCCAGTCGGCGGTGAGCCACGCGCTCAACCGCTTGCGGGTCACGCTCGACGATGAGCTCTTCGTCCGTACGGCGGACGGCATGCAGCCGACGGTCTGGGCGATGGAGGCGGGGCCCAAGGTGTCGCGGGCGCTGGGGCAGCTTCAGCGGGCGTTGGCGCCGACGAGTTTCGACCCCGCGCAGTCGGACCGGCGATTCGCCCTCGGCGTCTCGCCTTACCTGTCCGCGGTTCTCGCGCCGCGCCTCGTCCGTTCCTTCCGCACCCTCGCGCCCCATGCGGAGCTCGTTCTGCGACATCAGGAGCGCAGTATTTCCGAGGCGCTGGACACCGGCCGGATCGATATCGCTGTCGGCGCCTTCGGCCGGGCGGGGGAGCGCTTCGACCGCTGCACGCTGTTTCAGGAACAGCTCGTCTGGGTCGTGCGGGACCGCCACCCATTGGCCTGCGCATCGCTGACGGTCGAGGCCCTCGCGGCTCAGCCACACCTGATTGTCTCGGTCACCGGATCGGCTGAGCCGTCCGAGGGCACGCTGCTCGAGCAGGGGCTGGAGCGGCGGCTGATCTGGGATGACGGCGGCGCCTACCGCACGGCCATGGACCGGCTGGGCCGCACCTCGTCGCGGGACATGACGGCCCCGGACAGCCTGACCGCCCTCGCCATCGCCGCCGAGACGGACATCATGGCGCTCTGCCCCATTCGCATGGCCCGCCAGTTCCAGCAGGCCTTCTCCCTGGTCATCCTCAAGGCGCCTTACGAGAGCCGTCCCATCGAGGTGAACGCCCTGTGGCGCAAGGACAACGGCGCCCACCCCGCAATAGCTTGGCTGAAGGACCTACTGATCGCCGAGAGCGCGGCGATCTAGACGTCAGGTGTTGCTCCAGCGGGTCGTGAGGGCGGCGACGTCGGGCCGCACCCGCTCCAGCGGCGCTTCGGCCGCCGTGCCCACATAGACAAAGCCTGCGACGCGCTCGTTCGCGGCGAGGCCTAAAAGGGCGGTCGCGTCCGCGTCATAGCTGTACCAGTCGGTGATCCAGTTGGCGCCATAGCCAAAGCCCTGCGCCGCCAGCAGCATCAGGGTGCAGACCGAGCCTGCGGACAGGACCTGCTCCCACTCCGGGATCTTGCCGGTCTCGACGCGGGAGATCACCGCCACGGCCAGCGGCGGCGCGGTCAGCTTGCGCAGCGCCTGCCTCGCCTTGTCAGGATCGGCCTGCCCCCCGGCCAGTGCGGCGAGGCGTGTCGCGAAGCAGGCCTTCGCCTCCCCCTCGAGCACAATGAAGCGCCAGGGAAACAGCTTGCCGTGATCGGGCGCCCGGGCGGCGAGGCGCAGAATGGCGTC
>CAIUZX010000546.1 GCA_903903715.1 uncultured Caulobacterales bacterium | reverse complement strand
GGGGCGTGTCGGTCAGGCCTTCCCACCAGACGTCGCCGTCTTCGGTGAGGGCCACGTTCGTGAAGACGCAGTTTGAGTGCAGGGCGTCGATGGCGTTCTTGTTGGTCCGCTCCCCCGTCCCCGGCGCGACGCCGAAGAAGCCCGCTTCCGGATTGATCGCATAGAGGCGGCCGTCGTCGCCGAATCGCATCCAGCAGATGTCGTCGCCGATGGTCTCCGCCTTCCAACCCGGCAGGGTGGGCTGGAGCATGGCCATGTTGGTCTTGCCGCAGGCGCTGGGGAAGGCCGCCGCCACATAGTGCGATGCGCCCTGCGGCGAGGTCAGCTTCAGGATCAGCATGTGCTCGGCGAGCCAGCCTTCATCCCGGGCCATCACCGAGGCGATGCGGAGCGCGTAGCACTTCTTGCCGAGCAGCGCGTTGCCGCCATAGCCCGAGCCGTAGGACCAGATCTCCCGCGTTTCGGGGAAGTGGACGATGTACTTTTCCTCATTGCACGGCCAGGGCACGTCCTGCTGACCGGGCGCCAGGGGCGCGCCGAGGGTGTGGACCGCGGGCACGAAGAACCCGTCCTCGCCCATCTGGTCCAGCGCCGCTTTCCCCATCCTGGTCATCACCCGCATCGAGATGGCGACATAGGCGCTGTCGGTGATCTCGACGCCGAGGGCGGAGATCTTGGAGCCGAGAGGGCCCATGCAGAAGGGGATCACGTACATCGTCCGGCCGCGCATGGCGCCGCGGAACAGGCCGTTCAGCGTGCCGCGCATCTCGTCCGGCGCGACCCAGTTGTTGGTGGGACCGGCGTCTTGCCTGTCCTGCGAGCAGATGAAGGTGCGGCTCTCGACCCGGGCCACGTCCTTGGGGTCGGAGGCGGCGAAGAAGCTGTTGGGGCGCTTTTCGGGGTTGAGACGCTTCAGCGTGCCCGCGGCGACCAGCGTATCGGTCAGCCGCGTCCACTCCTCATCCGATCCGTCGCACCAGTAGACCTGATCCGGCTCGGTCAGGGCGGCGACCTCGCGCACCCAGGCGATGAGGCGTTTGTGCTTGGTGGGGGCGTTTTCAAGTCCGCGGGTCAGGGTCTTCACCGTCACGCTTTCGATCTCGCTATGTTGCGGGCCAAGACGGAAAACCGCCTCACCGGTGGGAAGCTAATGCGCAAAATTGGCGCCTGCACAACAGAGACAGCAACAAGCGGGCCACAAAAACACATGATACAAGCCCTATTTGGATCAATTGCTTATGACAACGTTCGACAAAATCGGCTGTAACTCTTCCCACTTCCGGAACGTAGTCACCACATATCGCCAATGTCGCTCCCCCTTGATCAGGACACCCCCCAAATGAACACGACCCTGCGCTCGGCCACCGGCTTTGACCTGACCCCGCCCACCGCCGCCGAGCACGCGGACCTCGCCCGCGCCCTCACCCGTGAGGAAGCCGAGGTCCTCTTGCACCACGGGACAGAGGCGCCCTTCTGCGGCGGCCTTCTCGATAACAAGGAGAACGGGGTCTACGCCTGCCGCCTGTGCGGCCTGCCGCTGTTCCATGCGCGCACCAAGTTCGAGAGCGGCACCGGCTGGCCGTCCTTCTTCGAGCCCTTCGATCCCGATCACGTGGTTGGAATTACGGACCGCAGCTACGGCATGGTGCGGACAGAGACCCGCTGCGCCCGCTGCGACAGCCATCAGGGCCACGTCTTCCCGGACGGACCGCCCCCGTCTCACCTGCGCTACTGCATCAACTCGGTGTCGCTTCAGTTCGTCATGAACGGAGAGCCTCTCCCCGACCCCTTGGGTCGCGGAGATCGTTTGGAATAAGGCCGTTCCGGCGGCGTTCAGTCGACCTTATCCGCCCTCTCTCGTTTGGCCCTATAATGCCCTCATCCTCGTCGCCGGGGAGGGCGCTCCGGAACGACCCAAGGCGAGCGGCGGGGAATGATCGAACGGGTGACTTTCCGCAACTGTCCACAAGCCGAACTGCTGTTGCAAGCCTATGCTGGAGTTGTGGAGAGCGAAGAGCGCCAGGTGTCGAAAACCTGCGTATCGGCGGGCCAGTCGTCGCCCGCCGCCCGTCCAAGGGTCCGCTCGACCACCTGAAAGGGTGCTCGGTGGGGTGAAAGGCTGAACACGCCTGCGCGCCCCGGCCTGAGGTCCATCGATCATGCGAAGCGTCCGGCGTCGCCGAAACGGTATTCTAAACTTCCAAAGCCTCCGGGCGTCGCCCGGGCGCTTCGCCCCTCCCCGCCCTTCCAACCGCCGAGAACGACGATGTTCCCGGCGGGTCGACGCCGTGCGTCATGAGAGAGCTGAGCTATGTCTTACCTTGACTCCAGACCTGCCCCGCCGTCCGAGCCCACAGGCTTCACCGGTCGGCGCAATCCGCAGAGCGCCAACCCCCGCCGCACAGGTGGACCGCCCCCGCCGCCCCTTCCCAAGGAGACAGCCAGGGCGCGCAAGCGCTGGCTGGCGAACTTCCGCCGCACCCGAGGGTTTCCGGAAGGCACAGATCTCGACTATATCGAGGTCTGCCGCCGTAAAGGGATCTGGTACAAGAACATCCGCCCGCCCGACGACTGAATGGCGCCCGGATCAATTTGTTGATTTCGCATCGGTCTCGCGGAAACTTCGCCAAGTGACAAACGGGACTCGAATGTCAAATTCAATCCACTAGTAGCTC
>CAIUZX010000545.1 GCA_903903715.1 uncultured Caulobacterales bacterium | reverse complement strand
CGGTGAAAAGCAACTTAGATGTTGGTGACATGGAATTTCCGAGCCCTGTTCTTCCCGCTTTTCATTGACACTTCTGACGCGAATCGGCAATTAGCGTTATAGGGCTAATTTGATACAGGGCCCGTCGGCTTGGCATAGGGGCAGCCGGTTGGCGAAAGTGGCGACACGACATATTTAATTTGGTTTCCTGGAGACGGTCGAGATCTGTTTCGCTTCAATACTAGAGCTTTAGAGTCCCGCCGACACAATCTGCAGAAACAAAAATGTCGCGCGACAAAAACCCTGGCGGATGTCATTGGAGTTGCTGACTCATCCACCGAGCCGTCGCGCTCGTACGCCGACCAGGATATGATCATGGAAAACGATCCCCGTCACCGGAACAAGACGTTCGACGACACGTCGATAGGAACCTATCTGACGGACTATTCCCGCGCCTTCGCGGCTACTCTTGACACCGTCGACGCCGGAGAACTGGAACGGGCTCGGGCCGCCATCGTCAAGGCGACTGAAGCGGACAAGCGGATCCACGCGATCGGAAATGGCGGCTCGGCCGCGATCGCAGATCATCTGTGCTGCGACTGGACCAAGGGCACGCACCATCACAAACACAAGACGATCAAGGCCTATTCGCTGAACTCGAACGTGGCGCTCTACACCGCCATCGCCAACGACTACGGGTTCGAGAAGGTGTTCTCGACGCAGGTCAACTTCTATGGCGAAGCCGGAGACGTGCTGATCGCCATTTCCTCTTCCGGCAACAGCCCGAACATCCTCGCCGCCGTGGAAGCGGCGAAAGCCCTGGGGATCGTCACGATCGGCATGTCCGGGTTCAAGGGCGGGGCCTTGCGGGATGCGGCGGACATCTCGCTGTATGTGGCCGCCGACAACTACGGTATTGTCGAGGATGGGCATCAGGCTCTGATGCATGTGCTGGCGCAGTATATGGCGAAACAGCGGGACAAGTCCTGATCTCGGCCCAACTTCGAGGAGTTTGACTTTGCATATTCTCGTGACCGGCGGAGCTGGCTTCATTGGCAGCCATCTCTGCGATCGCCTCATCGAGCGCGGTCATTCCGTGGTGGCGGCGGACAATTTCCACCTCGGCACGCGGGCCAATGTCGCCCATCTCGCCAACGAGCCCCGCTTCGAACTGGTGGAAATGGACGTGTCCGACCGACCGGCGACGAACGCCCTGTTCGGGAGGACTCCCTTCGACTGCGTGTTCCACATGGCGGCGAATTCGGACATCGCGCGCAGTCACGCCGACCCGAGCGTGGATCTGAACAACACCTTCCTGACCACCTTCTCGCTGCTGGACGCCATGCGCCAGCATGACTGCAAGAAACTGGTGTTCGCTTCGACGTCGGCTGTCTACGGCGAAGCGCCCGGCAGGATCCGCGAGGATCACGGCCCGCTTCGACCGATTTCACACTACGGCGCCGGCAAGCTGGCCTCGGAAGCCTTCATCACCTCGTTCGGCGAGAACTACGGCATTCAATGCTGGATCACCCGGTTTCCGAACGTGATCGGCGACCGGGCGACCCACGGGGTGATCTATGACTTCGTCGGAAAGCTGGTCCGCGATCCCTCCCGCCTGCAGGTGCTGGGAGACGGCAGTCAGGCCAAGCCCTACCTGTTCGTTTCCGACCTCGTTGCGGCCATTCTGCTCGCCTGGGACAAGTCGGACGAGAAGGTGAATGTGTTCAATGTCGGCCCTTCGACCACCTCGACCGTGCGCTTTATCGCCGAGGCGGTGGCGAAGGCCTTCGGAAGTGATCCGAAGGTCGAGTTTGGCCAAGGCAATCGCGGCTGGATCGGCGACATTCCGCGCTTTGAATATGACACGGGCCGCATTGAGGCCCTCGGATGGCGGCCGAACCACACGTCCGATGAGGCCGTGTTGAAGACCGTCGACATCCTGGTTGGAGCCGCCATTCGATGAAGGTCGTGGTACTGTGCGGCGGCAAGGGCACCCGACTGGGCCTCACCGACCGGCCGAAGCCGATGGTAGACCTGAACGGCAAACCGGTGCTCCACCATCTGGTGGACATGGCCAGGCGAAACGGGTTCACGGAATTCGTGTTCCTCAATGGTCACCTCGCCGAGGTCATCGAGGACTATTTCGGCGACGGCGCCCGCTTCGGCGTGTCGATCGTGCATGTTCGCGAAGAGACCCCGCTGGGAACCGCCGGCGCGGTCCGGGCGGCGCGGGAGCTGCTGACCGAACCTTTCGTGGTTCTCTATGGCGACATCTTTAGCGACATCGACCTCGCCGACTTCACACAGTTCGCCCTGAAGCGAGGCGGTGGAGGCGCCGTGTTCGTCCATCCCAACGACCACCCCTTCGACAGCGATCTCGTCGAGACGACCGACAATGACCGGATCCGACGCTTCCTGCCCAAACCGCACGCCAAGGGCGTCATCCTTCCCAACCTGGTGAGCGGCGCCATATATGTGCTCTCGCCGTCCGCCATCGACCACGTCCCGGAGTCGGGAGAGTCCGACTGGGGCCGGGAGGTGCTGCCAAGCATCGTGGACGCCGGCGTCCCGCTCTACGCCTATCTCAGCCTCGAGTACTCCAAGGACATCGGCACGCCGGAACGTCTGAAAAAGGTCTCGGGCGACATAATCTCCGGAAGAGTGGAGAGGATGTCGCGACGGTCTCCGAAGCCGGCCATCTTTCTGGACCGGGACGGAGTCCTGAACCTGGATGAGAACAACGGCGTGCACCGCGCCGAGGACCTGATCCTGATCGACGGGGCGGCGGATGCTGTGCGGGCGATCAACAAGGCCGGATTGCCGGCGATCTGCATCACCAATCAACCCGATCTCGCCAAGGGACTGTTCGGGCCGGAAGACCTTCGCGGTGTCTTTGCAGCGCTTGACACACGCCTCGCCGAGGCCGGCGCGTACCTTGACGACACCTTCTTCTGCCCGCATCACCCGGAAAAGGGGTGGCCCGGAGAAGTCCCGGAACTGAAAACCCCCTGCGACTGCCGCAAGCCGGCGCCGGGCCTGATCCTGCAGGCCGCCGAGCGGCACGGCATCGATCTGGCGAGATCATGGATGATCGGAGATCGCTTCAGCGACATGGCGGCGGCGAAGGCGG
>CAIUZX010000544.1 GCA_903903715.1 uncultured Caulobacterales bacterium | reverse complement strand
GCTCAGATTCTGGTCCCTTGAGGCGGCCATGCCCGCCCTGGCGCGGAACGCCGATGGCGACCAACTTCTGTTTATTCACGATGGGCGTGGCGAGCTCTTCTGCGACTTCGGGCGGCTGGACCTATCGCCGGGCGACTATGTGATGCTGCCACGGGGAACCATGTGGCGCCTGCGCCCGGAGACCACGTTCAAGATACTGTTGATTGAGGCCACCAACGCCCATTACAGCCTGCCGGACAAGGGTTTGCTCGGCGGGCAGGCGATTTTTGATCCCGCGCTGCTCGATCTTCCGGCGATGGATGAGGGCTTTCGCGCGCATCAAGCGGAGGCGGGAGATGTGGAGGTCCACATCAAGAAGCGGGGGGCCGTGTCGGTCGCGACCTATCCCTACAATCCGCTCGATGCCGTCGGTTGGCATGGCGACTTGTGCGCTGTCCGCCTGAATGTGCGGGACATCCGGCCGATCATGAGCCACCGGTATCATGTTCCGCCGTCGGCCCACACGACCTTCCTGTCAGACCGGTTCGTTGTCTGCACTTTCGCACCCAGGCCCTTCGAGACCGATCCCGGGGCGATCAAGATCCCGTTTTTCCACAACAACGACGATTTCGATGAGGTGCTGTTCTACCACGCGGGCGACTTCTTCAGCCGTGACAATATCGACGCCGGGATGATGACCTTCCATCCGTCCGGCTTCACCCACGGTCCGCATCCGAAGGCGCTTCGCAACATGCTCGTGCAGAGCAAGCCCGCCACGGACGAGTACGCCGTGATGATCGACACCCGCGATCCGCTCGATGTCGCGGAAAGCGCTCATCGTGTTGAACTGACGGGTTATGTCGACAGCTGGGCCGCTTCCTGAGCGAGACGCTCGACGGTCGCCCAGTCCTTCGCCTCGACGGCCGACTTGGGCGTGATCCAGCTTCCGCCCACGCAGAGGACGCTCTTCAAGGCGAAGTATGTCGGCGCATTCGCAAGGCTGACGCCGCCCGTTGGGCAGAAATGGACGTCCCCGAACGGTCCTTCCAAGGCCTTCAGCGCCGGTGCGCCGCCGCTGGTCTCAGCAGGAAAGAACTTGAAGGCCGACAAACCGAGCTCCAGACCCCTGAGGATATCGCCGGCGGAGGCGACCCCGGGCAGGATCGGCAGGTTCCGCGCTTGGGCAGCCTGGACGATGGCGGGGGTCAGGCCGGGAGATACGATGAATTCTGCACCCGCATTCGCCGCAAGCTCAAGCTGCGCCGCCGAATTGACCGTGCCCGCACCCACAATCGTGTCGGGCGCCGCAACCTTCATCGCCGCAATGGCCGGAAGGCCTGCAGGCGTTCGCAGCGTGACTTCCAGGACCTTGAGGCCCCCGGCGCAGAGCGCGCGCGCAAGAGGGGCCGCATCCTCCAGCCGATCAATAACCAGCACCGGAATGACCGGAGCTGACCTCATAATGTCTTGAATGGCGCGCATGGGGCTCTCCCTTCAGAAAAATGTCGCTGCACCCGCTTCTGCGGACCCGACCCGGTCACGGAAGCCCTGGAACAGCTCCCGACCCATGCCGTAAGCCTGCTGCGTGTGTTTAGCCGCGGGCCTGGACGCGAAAGCAGACGGATCGACTGCGATATCCAACAGACCCCGTTCCGCATCCAGCGTGATCACATCCCCGTCCTCGATTCGAG
>CAIUZX010000543.1 GCA_903903715.1 uncultured Caulobacterales bacterium | reverse complement strand
GGCCACGTGCGGCAGATCTATCCCAACAAGCTCGACCACGTCTTGTCCGGACCGGAGGATCTCAAGGCGCCGCAGGACCTGCACCCGATCTTCTACGGCAGCTTCGACTGGCACAGCTCAGTGCACACCTACTGGCTGCTCGCCCGCCTCCTTCGCCTGTTCCCCAAGCTGAAGGCGGCGCAACAGATCCGCGCCCTGTTCGACGACAGCCTGACCCCCGCCAAGATCGAGGGGGAGGTCGCGTATCTCGCGCGCCCCTCCGCCCGCGGGTTCGAGCGGCCCTATGGCTGGGCCTGGGCGCTGGCGCTGGTGGCGGAGCTTGCCCGGCACGAGACGGCGGAGGGGCGCAAGTGGCACGGCGCGTCGCGGCCGCTTGGCGCAGCGTTTGCGGACCGCTTCGTGAATTATCTTCCGCTGGCGGATTATCCGGTGCGCAGCGGCGCGCATGGCAACACCGCCTTCGCCCTGATCCACGCCCTCGACTACGCCAAGACGGTGAAGGATCAGGCCCTGTGGGACGCGGTGTTCGACGCCGGGCTCCAGTGGTACGGAGAGGACGCTGGCTGCCAGGCCTGGGAGCCGGACGGCGACGCCTTCCTCTCGCCCGCCCTGACGGAAGCAGCCCTGATGGCGGACCTCATCTTGCCTGAGGACTTCGCTGAGTGGCTGGACGACTTCCTGCCCGATCTCGACGAGGGGCGACCCGAAAACCTATTCACACCCGTGAAGGTCAGTGATCGGACGGACGGCAAGATCGCCCATCTGGACGGGCTGAACCTGTCCCGCGCCTGGGCCTTCGGCAAGATCGCCGCCGCCCTGGGGGAGGACCATACGGCGTACGACGTGCTCGCCGCCGCGCGGGAGGCGCACCTCGCCGCCGCCATGCCGCACCTCGACGCGGACTATATGGGCGCCCACTGGCTGGCGAGCTTTGCGGCGCTGGCGCTGGACGTCGCCCTGTGACGGTGACCCGCGACGCCTGCGCGGCGATGGACCGGGACGATCCTTTGGGATTCGTCCGGGACCGGTTCGACCTGCCGGAGGGCGTGATCTATCTCGACGGCAATTCGCTGGGGGCGCTCCCCCGCGCGACGCCCGAAGCCCTGGATCAGGCGGCGCGCAAGGCCTGGGGCAAGGGCCTGATCCGGTCCTGGAACACCGAAGGGTGGATCGATGCGCCTCTGGTCCTGGGCGGTCGCATTGCGCGCCTGATCGGGGCGGAGACGGACGAGGTCGCGGTGACGGACTCGACCTCCGTCAACCTCTTCAAGCTCGCGAGCGCGGCTATGACCCTGCGCCCCGACCGGCGGGTGATCCTGTCCGAGGCGGGCAACTTTCCGACCGACCTCTACATGCTGCAGGGGCTGGTGGATCAGCTTGGCGGGCGTGCGGAGCTGCGGGTGGTGGCGCGGGACGAGATCCCGGGCGCCATCACGGACGAGGTCGCCCTGCTGGTCCTGACCCACGTGCATTACGTGACGGGGGACATCTTCGACATGGCCGGGCTGACGGCCAGGGCGCACGCCGTCGGCGCCTTGACGCTCTGGGATCTCAGCCATTCCTGCGGCGCGATGGAAGTGGATCTCAATGGCGCGGGAGCCGATTTCGCCATAGGCTGCGGCTATAAATATCTCAACGGCGGCCCGGGGGCCCCGGCCTACGCCTTCGCCGCCAAGCGGCATCACGCGCGGATGCGCCAGCCCCTGTCCGGCTGGATGGGGCATGCCAAACCCTTTGATTTTGTGGACGACTACGCCCCTGCGCCCGGGATTTCCCAGGTCCTGTGCGGCACGCCGTCGGTGCTGGCCATGACGGCGCTGAAGAGCGGGCTCGACACCTTCGAGGGGGTGGAGATGGCGGCGGTGCGCCAG
>CAIUZX010000542.1 GCA_903903715.1 uncultured Caulobacterales bacterium | reverse complement strand
GTATCGTGGAGCAACATCGCCAGAAACAGCACCTCAACGTCCTCGATCATCGGCGCGATCGATACAGCGAGCGGATGATCTTCTGCCAATCTCCCCGCCATGATATCCGTCATGACGCCGACGGCCCTGAGGGTGTGTTCATCGACCGTGTAAGAGTGGTACATATTGAACTGCATCTGCGCCACGATGCGGCCGAACTCCGGGATATAACGGCCCAGCACGCCAGCCTCGTTCATCCGGGTCAAAGTCAACAAGGTATGTCGACCGCGAGCCAGAATATCGAGGAACACTTCCGCCGCGGCCGGATCTCTGCGCACCTTCGGCGTGATCAGATTCAGCGACCTGCTGACTTCGGAAAACGCGTCGGGGTGAAGATCCAGGTTCGATCGGTCCGCTTGTCTGAAGAGACGTAAAAGATTGACCGGATCTTTTGCAAATACATCGGATCGGTCGATGGAAAGACGTCCGCCATCTTCAACGAAGCCTGGGGCCACGATTTTTTTGCGGGCGCGAAACCTGGAAGGTAGAAACCTTGAAAGGCCTTGCGGCCGCTTCTTGGCCTCGTCAGCTTCAAGTTTGGCGCAAAAGACCCGCGTAAGCGCTCCAACTTCCCTCGCGATCAGGAAATAACGACGCATGAATCGCTCGACACCCGTCTCGAGGGCCTCGGCGCCGTTGTCGCGCATAGGCCGGTCCACGTAGCCCATCCGGCGCGCTATTTCCGGCTGGAGATCAAAGGAAAGCCGCTCCTCGGCACGGCCGGTCGCATAATGCAGATGCGCTCGCACAGACCACAAGAAATCGAAGGCCCGAATGAAGGCTTTCAATTCACGGTGGGTGAACTCTTCCAGCCGGACAAATTCGGCAGGACGATCTGAGGGGTGGAGATATTGGGCGATCCAGAAGAGGGTATTGAGATCCCGAAGACCACCCTTTCCCTCCTTGACGTTGGGCTCGACCATGTAGCGAGATACCCCCGCCCGAGCGTGACGATCATCCCGTTCCTTCAGTTTGGCAGCAACGAATTCAGCCCCGGTGCCTTCCATCACATCCTTGCGGAAGGCCTTGCGCAAATCTGACGACAAAACCTCATCGCCGGTCAAATGTCGGGCTTCGAGCAGCGCCGTGCGGATCGTGATATCCTCGCGAGCCAGGCGAATACATTCTTCAATCGTCCTAGAAGCATGGCCGACCTTGAACCCCAGGTCCCACAGGGCGTAGAGCATGAATTCGATCACGCTCTCGGCATGAGGTGTCTGCTTATAGGGGCGAAGGAACAGGAGATCGACGTCGGAAAACGGCGCCATTGCGCCTCGCCCGTAGCCACCGACCGCCAATAGCGCCAGCCGCTCCCCTGACGTTGGATTCCGGGCCCTGAACATGTGCACGGTCGTGAAGTCGTAGAGCGCGCTGATGACTTCATCCACGACGTGAGCCAGCAGCTGGGCCGTTTCGATACCGCCGGCGCCCGATTCAAGCCGCTCCTTGGCAATCATCCGGCCCCGAAAGAGCGCCGCGCGCAGCACTTCCAGGGCGTTGCGCCGCTGTTCGGTTTCATCGCCGAGGGAATCGAGCGCCGCCGCGGTCAGCTGGGCGCGAAGCCGGTGTCCGTCGACAACATGTTCGATGCGGGTGGGTCGGAGTCGGCGCGCCATCAGTTGACACTAGGACAGTTGGCGCGCTTGGCAATCCGTGGCGTCGACATCACATCATCAGCTTTGATTTTAAGCGGTACAGGACGTCCAGCGCCTCCCTTGGAGACAAAGCGTCGGGGTCAATTTCGGCGAGATCAGCTTCAACAGCAGAGGTCCGTTCGGGCTCGATAACCGCAGCGACATGCGCAAAGAGTGGGAGATCATCGAGCCTCGCCGGAGACGAACGATCGGACTCCAGCCTCGCGAGAACCTCCTTGGCCCTCGCGACGACGGCCGGTGGAACGCCAGCAAGCTTCGCGACCTGCACGCCATATGACCGGTCCGCCGCGCCGGCGATCGCCTCATGAAGGAAGACCAGCTCCCCTTTCCATTCGCGGGCGCGCAAGGACAGATTCTTGACGTGTGACAGACGCCCTTCGAGTCGCGCAAGCTCATGATAATGGGTGGCGAACAAGGTTCTACAGCGGTTGACGTCGTGAAGGGCTTCCGCGGTGGCCCAGGCAATGGCCAGTCCGTCGTAGGTTGCAGTGCCCCTACCGATTTCATCCAAAACGACCAAGGACTTTGCGGTGGCCTGGGTGAGGATCGCCGCGGTCTCGACCATTTCCATCATGAAGGTGGACCGGCCACGTGACAGGTCATCTCCGGCGCCGACCCTGCTGAACAGACGATCCACCAGCCCCAGTCGAAATTTCCGAGCAGGCACGAAGGCGCCCGCCTGGGCGAGAACAGCGAGCAACGCGTTCTGGCGAAGAAACGTCGATTTGCCGGCCATGTTCGGGCCGGTGACGATGGCAAGTCGCGCATCAACCCCTCCGGCTCCGTCCAGATGGCAATCGTTCGGCGTGTAAGGCGCGCCGCTCCGTTTCACCGCCTGTTCGACCACGGGATGGCGAGCGCCTTCGGCGAAGAACTCGGCGCTGTCATCAATCTCGGGGCGGACACAGTCCGCCTCCTCGGCCCATTCCGCGATGGCGGCCGCAACGTCTAGAGCCGCCAATGCGTGGGCCGCGGCCCGGATCGGTTCGGCAAGTTGTTCGGCACCGGATCGGAATTGTTCGAATATCTCGAGCTCAATGGCTTTTGAACGGTCGGCCGCCTGTGCGATGCGGGCGTCAAGTGTGATCAGTTCGCTTGTCGTGAACCGAACCTGGTTGGCGGTCGTCTGGCGATGGATGAACGTGGCCGACCAAGGAGGCTGCATCAAGGATTCCGCCTGCTTGACGGTGGCGTCGACGAAATAGCCAAGCACGGCGTTGTGCCTGATCTTGACGGCGAGACCGGTCTCTCGCTGCAGACTGGCTTCGAGGTTGGCCACGATCCGACGGCTGTCATCCCGGAGAGCGCGGACTTCGTCGAGGTCCGGTCGGAATCCCTTCGCAATGAAGCCCCCGTCTCGCGCCAGTATGGGTGGGTCTGGTTCAAGAGCGATGTTGAGATCCGCGACAAGCCGCGCCAGTTCCGGCGTTCGGAAAAGGCTGAGCGCATCAAGGGTTTGTGCAATTTCGGCAGGTGGGGAGCTCAGGGCGCTGCCCGATCGCGCAATGCGCGCGCAAATCTGTTCGCCGCAGTCAAGGGATGAGCGCAGAACGGAGAGGTCGCGGGGTCCGCCCCTGCCCAGGGCGAGTCGGGACAGGCTCCTCGCCAGATCGCCGGGCCCTGCAAGGAGCGACCGGACATCATCGCGAAGATTACGGTCAGAAAGAAAAAACGCAACGGCGTCGAGGCGGTCGTTTATGGCTTCGACCGATGTCAGGGGACGGCAGAGGCGGTCAGCCAACAGACGAGCGCCAGCGACCGTGACCGTTCGGTCAATGGCGCTGAGCAAAGAGCCATCCCGCCCCCCCGTGGTGTTGCGATCAATCTCAAGACTGGTTCGTGTCGCCGGGTCGATTGCGAGAAGTTGAGAGTCGGCCGCCCGCCTCGGCCCTGACAGTGATGGAATTCGCCCCGCCTGGGTGAGCTCGAGGTGCGAGGCTATGAGACCAAGGGCGATCACTTCGACAGGCGTCAACCCGCCGAAACCGTCCAGAGTATCAACGCCATAGAGACGCTTCAGTCGCGCCGTGGCGGCCTGAAGCTCCGATGCGGCGCCAGGCATGGGCTGAAGCACGCCGCCTGCTGTTCGTAGCGCCTGGGTCAGT
>CAIUZX010000541.1 GCA_903903715.1 uncultured Caulobacterales bacterium | reverse complement strand
TCAGGAATCGGGCCGGACGGCGAACTGTCTTCGCACCCGGGACTGATCCAGCAGCCGAAGCTGGTAAAGATGAGCGGTGACAATATAAGCTATTCCGTGGCGCCCGGGACAGCGGTCGGCTTTGATGGCAAGATCCTGAGGGTCAGGATGAAGTTCCCGAAGGTTCAGGGCAACTAACCTGCGTGACGCCTCGAACGCTCGTTCGGCGAAGGGTCGCCTTTCTCCACACAGCCAGCTCCAATATCGGCCTTTTCGAAGACGCCGGCCATGGGGACGCGTCTCATCCAGCTTTTGACCAGCGGCACGAGGTCCGCCCAGACCTCCTGGCTGCGGTCAGCGGCGGGTCGGGCGAGCGGGACGCCGCGTTCGAGGAAACCCGCCGTGAATTGCTCCGGTTGGCGGAGGTCTCAGACGCGGTCGTACTCACCTGCTCGTCTCTGGGGCCGGCCTGCGAAGGCTGGCCGGACGCCCCCGGCGCACTATTTCGGGCGGACGAAGCCCTCGCGCGTTCCAGCGCGTCCAAAGGCGGGCGGGTCCTCGCCCTGTACGCGGCGCCAAGCTCTGAAGGTCCTACGGTCCAGCTCTTTCAGTCCGCTGCGGCTCGGTCATCCGCCCATGTCGAATGTCGTCTGGTCGAGGGCGCCTGGGCGCACTTTCAAGAAGGGCGTTACGATGAATACGAGGCGGCGATCGCACGGGTCGTTCAGTCCGAGCATGCCAACTACGACATGGTCGCGCTGGCTCAGGCGTCGATGGCCGTGGCGTTAAGGTCTCTTGGCCCACTGACGACTGTGCGCACCGTTCCTGACGCCGTCATGGCGCGACTGGACGCCCTGTTTAAAGCGGTCCCCACCTCATCCCACTGACGCGGGGACAGAGGTCTTAGACGTCGACCTCTGCGTCCAGCGCAAATTCCTGGATGAACTCGCGGCGCGGCTCGACCAGATCTCCCATCAGTCGTGAGAACATGTCGTCCGCATCGTCTGCATGATTGACCTTGACCTGCAGCAGGGTCCGCGCGTTGGCGTCGAGGGTAGTCTCCCAGAGCTGGCTGGCGTTCATTTCGCCGAGGCCTTTGTAGCGCTGGATGGAAAGACCCTTGCGGCCTGCGTCCAGAACCGCCTGAACGAGGTCGAGGGGCCCGCGGACGGTGGTCGCCTGATCCTTGCGTCGGAAGGTGGCGAGACCCGTGAAGGTCTCTCGGAGGCCCGCGACGCGCTCCGCCAGGCGACGTGTATCGCTGGCATGCAGCATCGCCTCATCCAGCACGATCCGCTCCGAAACGCCTCGGCGCACTCGGCTGAAGACGAATCCGCCGACGGCTGCGACATCGGAGGCCTCACCGACCCACACCCCGTCCCCTTCTTCAGCGTAGAGACCAAGGCGCGCCGCCGCGGCGTTTGCGTCCGGCGCCTCGGTGAAGAGGCCGGCCAGCGCCGCCTGCTCCACGGCGAACGCCGGGGCCCTCGCGGCGAGACGGTCGACCAGCGATTTCACGCTCCGCGCCTCGCGGATGAGACGCAGCAGGTCCTCGCCCGCCA
This sequence comes from uncultured Caulobacterales bacterium, assembly GCA_903903715.1. Taxonomy (GTDB): domain Bacteria; phylum Pseudomonadota; class Alphaproteobacteria; order Caulobacterales; family Caulobacteraceae; genus CAIMFV01. Next base: position 2,660 of record CAIUZX010000541.1, on the reverse strand, counting down.
AGGTCTCGCCGGATTCGAGCGACAAGGTCGCCCCGTCTGAACCTTCTTCAAACAGGAACGACTCGTATTCGGCGTCGTCCTTCAGGTAGCGGGAGGACTTGCCCTTGGCGGCCTTATAGAGCGGCGGCTGGGCGATATAGAGGTATCCCCGTTCGATCACCTGCGGCATCTGCCGATAGAAGAAGGTGAGCAGCAGCGTGCGGATGTGCGCGCCATCCACGTCGGCGTCGGTCATGATGATGATGCGATGGTAGCGAATCTTCTCGATATCGAAGTCATCGCGGCCAATCCCGGCGCCCAGCGCCGTGATCAGCGTGCCGATCTGCTCGGATCCCAGCATCTTGTCGAAGCGTGCGCGCTCCACGTTCAGCACCTTGCCACGCAGAGGCAGCACCGCCTGATTTTCGCGATTTCGGCCCTGCTTCGCCGAACCGCCTGCGGAGTCGCCTTCGACGATGAAGAGTTCAGACTTGGCCGGATCCCGCTCCTGACAGTCCGCGAGCTTGCCGGGCAGCGAGGTGATGTCGAGGGCGGACTTGCGTCTTGTCAGCTCCCGCGCCTTCCGGGCGGCTTCACGGGCGGCGGCGGCCTCGCAGATCTTGGCGATGATGGCCTTGGCCTCGTTCGGGTGCTCTTCGAACCACTGGCTGAGCGCTTCGTGGACGAGGCCTTCAACGGCGGGTCTCGCCTCCGAAGATACAAGCTTGTCCTTGGTCTGGGACGAGAATTTGGGGTCGGGCAGCTTGACCGACAGGACGCAGGTCATGCCTTCCCGCGCATCTTCTCCGGTGACGTTGACCTTTTCCCGCTTGGCCGCGCCGGAACTTTCGACATAGGCCGAGATGACCCGGGTCAGAGCGCCGCGGAACGCCGCCAGGTGGGTGCCGCCGTCGCGCTGGGGGATGTTGTTCGTGAAGCACAACATCGTCTCGTGGTAGCTGTCGTTCCACCACAGGGCGAGATCCACTTCGACCTTCTCGCGACGGCCGCGGACGACGATGGGCGTGCGCACCACGGGGGATTTGGATTTGTCGAGATGCCGGACGAACGCCTCGACGCCGCCGTCATAGTGCAGGATTTCCTCGAACGGGTCGGGACCGCGATGGTCGCGAAAATGGATGGTCACGCCCGAGTTCAGGAAGGCTAGCTCGCGCAGGCGGTGCTCGAGGGTCTTGCGGTCGAATTCGATGCCCGAGAACGTATCTGATGAGGGCAGGAAGGTGACGCTGGTTCCGGTCAGATACTCGCCCGATTCACGGCGCGGCGCCTCGCCTGTCGTGGCGAGTGAGCAGGTCGCGTCCCCGCGCTCGAAGCGCATCTCATGAACCTTGCCATCCCGCCAGATCTTCAGGTCGAGGAAGTCTGACAGGGCGTTGACCACAGACACGCCCACGCCGTGCAGACCGCCCGAGACCTTGTAACTGTTCTGATCGAACTTTCCGCCCGCATGCAGCTGGGTCATGATCACCTCGGCGGCGGAGACGCCTTCCTCGGTGTGAATGTCGGTGGGGATCCCCCGGCCGTCGTCCGTCACGGTAGCTGAGCCGTCCGGATTGAGGATCACGACCACCTTGGTGGCGTAGCCTGCGAGCACTTCGTCGATGGCGTTGTCGACCACCTCATAAACCATATGGTGCAGGCCGGACCCGTCGTCCGTGTCCCCGATGTACATGCCCGGGCGCTTGCGAACGGCGTCGAGCCCCTTCAGTACACGGATGGAATCAGCGCCATAGTCGGAGCCATTGGGCTCAGGTGCGGCGGGGGCTTCGTCTGTCATGCGGAACCTTAAAAATACGCGTTCGCCAGCTCTGAGAATCGTGCGCGGCGCATTCCGTGATATATAGGCGCAAACGCCGGAAATATCACGCCTTATGACGGCTGTGAGGCGGCTCGTATATGGTCATACGCGCTTCAGGCGGCCATCTTGGACTTCGACCCCCACGCCGCCGGTCAGGTCGGCGAAAAGGCGGCCTTCCACGCCGGTCAAAAAGGCCTGCAGGCCGAGCGCGCTCAGCTCGTCATAGAGAGCGGCGCGGCGGTCCGGATCAAGGTGCGCGGCAACCTCGTCCAGCAGCAACACCGGCGGCGGCGCAGCCTCGTCCTTGGCCAGCCGTGCGGCCTGAGCCATCACGATATTGAGGAGCAGCGCCTTTTGTTCCCCCGTGGAACACTCCGCCGCCGGGCGGTCCTTCTCCACGTGGACGACCTTGAGATCCGCGCGATGAGGGCCGGTGAGCGCGCGGCCGGCGGAGGCGTCCCGCGGGCGGCTGTTGCGGCTCGCTCGCCGGATCGCTTCCGCCAACGCATCTGGCTCTGCATCGGCTGAGACGTCTGAGAGTGTGAGGCGCGCGAGCGGGAACGGCCGGTCGGTTCGCCGCTCGATCTCTTCGGTCAGGGCCGCAACCGTGGCGAGGCGCGCGAGCGTAATGGCCGCGCCTGCCTCCCCGATCTTGGCCTCGAGCGCCTCCAGCCAGGCCGTGTCCGGAGAGGCGTCCCCCGTCAGCAGCCGCAAGCGCTCGCGTGACGCCCGTTCATAGTCGTTGACCTCCCGGGCGTGGGAGGGGCGATCGGCGAATACCAGCCGGTCGAGGAAGCGCCGCCGCTCCGTCGCGCCTTCCACAAACAGTCGGTCCTGAGCCGGGGTCAGCCAGACCAGCCGT
>CAIUZX010000540.1 GCA_903903715.1 uncultured Caulobacterales bacterium | reverse complement strand
CGGGACCTTGGGTCGAGCGGTGAGCCAGGCACGGCGAAGACTTCCCGCCCCATTTCTGAGGCGAGGCGCGCCGTGATGAGGGACCCGGACTTCAGCTCCGCCTCCACGACAATGACGCCGGCGGACAGGCCCGCGATGATGCGGTTGCGACGCGGGAAATCTCTCGCCTGCGCTTTTCGTCCGGGAGCATTCTCCGACACCAATAGGCCGCGCCGGGCAATATCGTCGTAAAGTTCGCGATGCTCTGGGGGGTAGATGTCGTCGATGCCCCCTGCGAGGACAGCGATCGTGCCGGTGTCGATGGCGCCCTGGTGAGCCGCGCCGTCGATCCCGCGCGCCAGCCCGGAAGCGACGACAAAGCCCGCTTGCCCGAGGTCATGGGCCAGACTTCGGGCGAACCTTTGTCCCGCCGCCGACGCGTTTCGCGCCCCCACGATCGATAAGGCCGGTCGCTGCAGCAGGTTTTCGATCCCGAGCACCCATAGAATTGGCGGCGCCGGGTCGGAGACGGCGAGGGGCTTGGGATAGTCCTGGTCACCAAAGACAATCAGTCGCGCGCCGAGTTGATCTCCGGACCGGATTTCTCGTTCCGCCTCGTCGGCCGATATCGGCCTTAACGGATGAGTGCGCCCGCCACGGAGAGACAGGCTGGGCAAAGCCTCCAGTGCGCGTTCGGCGCTTCGGAACCGTGACAGAAGGGCGTGAAATGTGACCGCACCGACCTGATCCGTGCGCGCGAGGCGCAGCCGATCACGTCGCTCCTGTGCGGTCAGGCTGGTCAAGGGGTCTCGGACGAAGGCGTTGTGGCCTTGGCGGCGCCGATCTTCGGCTCCTCACCCTTCAGCAGGCGCTGAATGTTCGCGAGGTGGCGGTAGTAGATCAGCGCGCCCATGAAGAGCGATGCGATAAGGAATGCGGGCGGTTGGCCCAGCGCCAGCATATAGAGCGGGGTTAGGGCGACCGCTACCAGCGCGGCCAGAGACGACATGCGGAACACGGCCGCCGTGAAAATCCACGTGGCTCCAGCGATCACACCAATCTCCCAGTGAATGGTGAGCATGACGCCGAAAAAGGTCGCGACGCCTTTGCCGCCCTTGAAGCCCAGCCAAACTGGGAACAAGTGCCCGAGGAACGCCGCTGCGCCGGCTATCGCGCCGGCCTCTTCGCCGTACAGCGACCGGACGATCACGACAGCGAGCATGGCCTTTCCGGTGTCACCGATCAGGGTGGCGGCCGCCAGATCCTTACGTCCTGTGCGCAGGACATTGGTTGCGCCGATGTTGCCCGAACCGATATTGCGGACGTCTCCGACCCCGGCCAGGCGGGTTACAATGACCCCAAAAGGTATGGATCCCAGCGCGTAGCCCACAGCCAAAGCGATCAGGACCACTGGCAGGGTAACCCCAAGTAACAACATGTTTATTTGACCTTCTTAGCGCCGCCTCGAGGCCGAAGTTTCGAGCTCAGCACACCATTTCAACGAACCGCGCGGCGCGCAAGTCCGCATTCGTCATTCCCGAGGGGCCGACTCTTGGGGTGGGTCAGCGGCGTTTGTGGGTCGCGCTGGACTTCAATTCCGCCTCAATGGCTACGGAAAGCTTTTCAGCGGTCCATTCGCCCTGGCCTTGGGAGACTTTCTTGCCGTTGATGATCACCGTCGGCGTGCCGTCGACCTGATCGACGGTTAGGGCGTGATCCAGGCGCTTCTGCAGCATGTCCACGGCTACCGAATCAGCCAGGCAGGCGTGAAATCGGCTCGCATCCACCCCATTCGCCGAGGCGATGCGCATGAGGACCACAACCGGCTCGGAGCCGGGCTTTCCAGAGAACATTTCGGCCTGCGCCTTAAAGACGTCCTCGACTGCTTTGAAATATCTGTCCTTTCCGGTGCATCTTGCGATCAGGAAGGCGGAGGCCGCGAGATCCGATGGCTCGGTCAGAAATTCGCGCAGCCGGAAACGGATCTTGCCGGTGTCGATATATTTCGCCTTCAGAGCAGGAAACACCTGTGCATCGAAGCGGGCGCAATGGGAGCAGACGGCGGATGCGTACTCCTCCACAACGACCGTCGCCTTAGGTGACCCCATTTCATATTCGGGGTCATAAAAGACGCCGTTCAGGCCCTTGGCGGGCGCGGTTGCTGCGACGAGCGCCGCCGTCATCGCTGCAAGGGCTTGCATCACCATTCGTTACGCCTCCGCGTGTTCAGCACTGTGTCAGGGTGTTTGGTGGACGATCCGGCCATCGACCAGTGTCCTCAATACAAGACCCTGCAGGCGACGACCGTCAAATGGCGAATTCTTGGATTTTGACACCAATCGGTCGGCGTCGATGATGACGGGCGCGTCAATGTCGCAGACGATGAGGTCCGCCGGCGCGCCCTTCTTCAGTCGTCCTGACGGCAGGCCCAGGAGTTCCGCCGGCGCCAGGGTCATGGCGCGCATCAGATCGATCAGTTTCGCGCGACCCTCGTGATGAAGGCTGAGCGCTGCGGGCAGGAGCGTCTCCAGGCCGACCGCGCCGGGCAGGGACTCTGAGAACGGCAGTCGCTTATCTTCGGCGGGAAGCGGCGCGTGGGCCGACACGATGATCGGCGCTCGCCCGTCAGCGACGGCCTCGATTAGGGCCTGCCGGTCCTCTTCGGTACGTAAGGGAGGATCCATGCGATAGAATGTCCGGTAGTCGCCGGTGTCGATCTCGTTGAAGGAAAGATGATTGATCGAGACGGTCGCGAGGGCCGATACGCCCTTCGCCTGGGCGCGCGCGAGTGACTGAAGAGCATCGGCGGTGGTGATCTGGTCGACCAGAAGACGTCCGCCGGTCAGTTCAGTGATGGCGAGGTCGCGCTCCAGCATGATGCGCTCGGAGACCGCCGGCGCAGACGGCAGACCCGCACGCGCTGCGAACTCGCCCTCGGTCGCGCAGGTCCCGTCGCTGAGCCATGGGTCCGCCGGGCGATGGGCCACCAGGGCGCCGAAGGCCTTGGCGTAGGTCAGGATGCGCCGGAAAACCCGCGAATTGACAATCGGCTGGTCGCCATTGGTGAAGTAGACGGCGCCCGCTTCCCGCATCAGACCGATCTCGGTGAGGCGCTCTCCCTTGCATCCGCGGGTCGAAGCGCCCGCCGGATAGACATTGACGAGCTCGATGTCCCGAGCGCGACGCAGGATGAAGTCCACCATGGCCGGATCGTCGACGGATGGATCCGTATCAGGCTGGACGACGATCGAGGTCACGCCGCCCGCCGCCGCGGCCCGGCTGGCGGATTTCAAGGTCTCCTTGGGTTCGGCGCCCGGCTCCCCGGTCTTGACCCGAAGATCGATCAGACCGGGCGACAGCATGTGGCCCAGGCAATCGTAGACCTCGACGTCTGCCGAGAGCGGCCCAGGGTCCGAGCCGCGAAACACGTCGGCGATCACGCCGTCACAAACCAGAACGCCTCCGGGACCGTCACAGAAGCTGGCCGGATCCACAAGGCGCGCCCCGAGGAGGGCGAGGGGACGCTGCGAATGAGCCATGTCAGTTTGCTCCGTTCGCACGGGCGTCGAGCGCCACGAGCACAGCCATCCGCGCGGCCACGCCCATCTCCACCTGATCCTGGATCAGACTGACCGCCGGATCGTCGGCCACGCCGCTGTCAATCTCCACACCCCGGTTCATCGGGCCGGGGTGCATCACACGCACCGTCGGTCGGGCGCAGCTCAGCTTTTCGGCGTCGAGGCCATAGAAACGGAAATACTCCCGTGTCGACGGCACAAAATCCCCGTCCATGCGCTCGAGCTGTAGTCGCAGCATCATGACAACATCCACGTCGTCGATGCCCTTGCGCATGTCGTGGAAAACGGCGGCGCCCCAGCGATCGACCCCCGACGGCATGAGTGTCGGCGGTCCCACCAGCCGCACCTCAGCGCCGAGGGTCTGCAGGAGACCGACATTCGATCGAGCCACGCGGCTGTGCATGACGTCGCCACAGATCGCGACCTTTAGGCCCTCCACCCGGCCAAACGCCCGCTTGAGCGTCAGGGCGTCCAGCAGGGCCTGCGTCGGATGTTCGTGCCAGCCGTCTCCGGCGTTGATCACCGAGCAGCTCACCTTTCGGGCCAGAAGCTCGGCGGCGCCGCTGGCGCCATGGCGAACAACGAGGAGGTCGGGCTTCATCGCGTTGATCGTCATCGCCGTGTCGATCAGGGTTTCACCCTTGGAGATCGAGGAACTCCGCGGCGCCATGTTCATGGTGTCGGCGCCTAGCCGCTTGCCCGCCAACTCGAAACTCATCTGGGTGCGCGTGGAATTCTCGAAGAACAGGTTCACGAGGGTGCGCCCGCGCAGGAGCGACAGCTTTTTCTCGTCCTGACGGTTCACGGCGACGAAGGCGTCGGCGAGCTCGAGCAGGCGCTCGGCGTCCGGGCGATTCAGAGTGGAGACGCTGAGGAAATGCGGAGTCGGGAACGGGAACACCCGCTCGCGGATAAGCGATTCAAGATCGGCGGCGCTGGTCATGAAGACGAAGGCTATAGGCTCCCGCCGAACGGGGCGCAACTGACCGGCGTCAGATCGTTCGCAAGCGGTCCAGCGCGCCCTGAAGGATGTAGGCCGCCGCGGCCCGGTCGACGACCGCCGCCCGTTTGGCGCGGCTGAGATCGGCCTCCGAGGTGAGCATGCGTTGCACTGCCGCCGTGGAGAGGCGCTCGTCCCAGAACGCGATGGGCAGGTCACGTAGACGAAGGAGGTTTCGGCCGAGGGCCCGATTCGACTGGCAACGCGGTCCCTCTGAACCGTCCATGTTGACGGGCAGACCGATGACCGCTCCGCAGGCCCCGCGTTCGTCCATCACCTGGAACAGCTCTTCAGCTTCCTGCGTGAACTTCGCCCTTCGGATCACGATCAGGGGAGAGGCGATCGACAAGGTGACGTCCGACATCGCCACGCCCAAAGTCTTTTCTCCCGGGTCCAGGCCCACCACGGGGCGCCCAGAAGGGAGGGCTGACTTGAAGTCCAATATGTCGACAACCGGCATGCCATTGGCGTGCAGCATGAGGCGCACCCTTGTCAAACGCTGCGTATCCTGTCTAACCCACCGTGCCCGATTTCGCGCTCCACAGAAGAGGTCCGGATGACCATTGACGCAGCGACTGTCAGAAAGGTCGCAAAGCTCGCCCGCATCGCCGAGCCTGAGGAAAGGCTGGATGGCCTCGCCCATGAGCTGAACGGCATCATGAAGTGGATCGAGCAACTGGCCGAGGTCGATACCAAGGACGTGGAGCCGATGACGTCGGCCGTTCACCAGACCCTTCCGATGCGTGATGATATCGTGACCGACGGCGCGCGGCCGGAACAGGTTCTCAGCAACGCGCCGCGGGCGGACCGGGGCTTTTTCGTCGTGCCGAAGGTGGTCGAATAGAATGTCGGAACTCACACGATTGACCCTGAGCGCGGCGCTGGAAGGCCTGCACTCCGGCAAATTTTCGGCGGTGGAGCTGACGCGCGCCCACATCGACGCCATCGACGCCGTGAACGCGAAGCTCAACGCCTATCTGGTCACCACGCCAGAGCGGGCGCTTTCGGCGGCGGCGGAATCGGATGCAAGGCGAGCGAAGGGCGAAGCGCGCCCGCTCGACGGCGCGCCCATCGGCGTGAAGGACCTCTTCTGCACAGATGGCGTGCGCACGACCGCGGGATCCAAGATCCTCGGTGACTTTGTTCCGCCGTATGAGTCGTCGGTGACCGCCAATCTCTGGCGAGATGGTGCGGTCATGCTCGGCAAGCTCAATATGGATGAGTTCGCCATGGGCTCATCCAACGAGACTTCGGCCTTCGGGCCTGTGGTGAACCCCTGGCGGGCGAAGGGCTCCAACCGCTCGCTGACTCCAGGCGGATCGTCGGGAGGATCGGCGGCGGCGGTCGCGGCGGATCTGTGTCTCGCCGCTACGGCTTCGGACACCGGCGGCTCCATCCGTCAGCCGGCGAGCTTTACCGGAACGGTCGGCATAAAGCCGACCTACGGACGGTGTTCGCGGTATGGCATGGTCGCGTTCGCAAGTTCCCTCGATCAGGCGGGGCCGATCACCAAGTCGGTTCGGGACGCGGCGCTGATGCTGTCGTCGATGTCGGGCCATGACCCGAAGGATTCGACCAGTCTGGATGTAGAAACGCCGGATTTCGCCGCCTTCGTCGGGCGTTCGGTGAAGGGTCTGAAGATCGGCGTGCCTCGGGAATACCGCATGGACGGCATGCCCGAAGAAATCGCTAAGCTCTGGGAAGCGGGGGTTGAATGGCTCCGCGCGGCAGGTTGCGAGATCAAGGAGATCAGCCTTCCGCACACCAAGTACGCCCTGCCGGCCTACTACATCATAGCGCCGGCGGAGGCGTCGTCGAACCTTGCGCGATATGACGGGATGCGGTTCGGCCATCGCGGCCAGGGCGGCTCGCTGACTGAGGTCTATGAGAACAGCCGGGCGGAGGGTTTTGGCGAGGAAGTGAAGCGCCGGATCCTGATCGGGACCTATGTGCTGTCGGCGGGCTATTACGATGCGTACTATCTGAAGGCGCTAAAAGTGCGTCGCCGCATCGCAGAAGACTTCGAAGCCGCCTTTTCGCAGGTGGACGCGATTCTGACGCCGACGGCTCCGTCTGCGGCATTCCCGCTCGGCGAAAAGCAGGACGACCCCGTGGCGATGTATCTGAACGACGTCTTCACCGTGACCACCAACCTGGCAGGCCTTCCGGGGCTGTCACTGCCGGCTGGCCTCGACGGTCAGGGCCTGCCGCTCGGCCTCCAGCTCATCGGCCGTGCTCTGGATGAGGGAACGCTGTTTTCCCTGGCCGGTGTCATGGAAGAGGCTGCCGGCTTCACCGCGCGGCCGGATCACTTTTGATCCACACATAAGAAAAACCCCTCTCCGGCAGCCGGAGAGGGGTGAACTCTTGAACCCGATGTCCGATTTCAGCCCTTGATGGCCGAAAGCGCGGCGTCCAGGTCCTTCAGCATCGCGTCCGTCACCTTGCCTTCGGAGTAGGGTGCGAGTTGACGGGGGCTCAGACCCTTGAAGGCCTCGTATTGCGGATGCTTCGACAGGTCCGCGCCGATCACCTTGTCCAGAGCAGCCTTGGTCGTGGCGTTGGCTTCGAGCGACTCAATCGGCGTATCAGCCGAAAACTTCGGCGCAGCCGCCGCGGCGGGGGCGGTTTGAGCGCCTGCCATCGAGGCTGTCGCAAGGCTCAGCGCCGCGCCGACAAACACGGCCTTCATGAATTTCGACATGGGTAGTTTCCTCGGTTGGAGATGTTTTAAAGTGCGGACCAATTGAAGCGGGAATTTGGCGTTCCCACAAGTCAGCTCGTGGCGAACCGTTGCGAAGCTGCGTATTGAGACGTATCCCTGCCACGTCGGCTGTAGCGGCTGACCGGATATAACTGAACGGAACAGTGTCTATGAGTGATCGCGCGCCCTACAGGATCGCAGGCAGAACAGGCGAATGGGAATTGGTGCTGGGCTTGGAAGTCCATGCGCAGGTCGCGTCGAATGCAAAGCTGTTTTCCGGCGCTGGGGTCGGCTTTGGCGCGGCGCCGAATCAACAGGTCAGCCTTGTTGACGCGGGCTTTCCCGGCATGTTGCCGGT
>CAIUZX010000539.1 GCA_903903715.1 uncultured Caulobacterales bacterium | reverse complement strand
GGGAAGAGATGGTCCTGATCCGCGGCGGCGCCTTCGAGATGGGCTCGGACGCCTTCTACGCCGATGAGCGACCGGTGCGCCGGGCGAACGTGGGTGACTTCTGGATGGATCGCACGCCGGTCACCAACCGCCAGTTCACGGCGTTCGTGGCCGAGACGGACCACGTCACGGCGGCCGAGCGGGCGCCCGATCCCGCCGACTATCCCGGCCTGTCGCCGGAAGACGCGCGTGCGGGCTCAGCCGTCTTCACCCCCACCCCCGGCCCCGTTCCGCTGCAACGGGCGGGGGCGTCGGCCCTGTGGTGGCGCTGGGTCGTCGGCGCGGACTGGCGTCATCCCCTGGGGCCAGAAAGTACTATCCAGGGCCTTGAGGACCACCCGGTCGTCCATGTCGTTGCGACGGACGCGGAGGCCTACGCCGCCTGGGCGGGCAAGACCCTGCCGACGGAAGCCGAGTGGGAGTACGCCGCAAGAGGCGGGCTTGAGGGCTGCGCCTACGCCTGGGGGGATGAGCTCAATCCTGAGGGCCGGGTCCTCGCCCACACCTGGCGGGGGGAGTTCCCCTGGCGCAACACCGCGCCGCCGGGGCTGGAGCGGTCGTCGCCTGTCGGAACCTATCCGCCCAACGGGTTCGGCCTCTTCGACATGATCGGCAATGTGTGGGAGTGGACGGCGGACTGGTACGCGTCGTCTCCTGTGGCGGAGGCGAACGCCTGCTGCGGTCCGGGCGGGCGCGTCGCCCAGCTCGCCAGCGCCGATCCGCACGCGCGCGTCTCCATCCCGCGGCGCGTGCTGAAGGGCGGCTCCCACCTCTGCGCGCCGGAGTATTGCCAGCGCTATCGTCCCGCCGCCCGCTGGCCGCAGCCCATCGACACCTCCACCTCGCATGTGGGTTTTCGCTGCATCCAGCGCCTGTGACGCCGACACTTTGCGCGGGGCGCAAGAGGCGCTAATCCCTCGCCAGTCCTTTTGTAACGGCCTGCTCCATGACGACGACCTTCCGCGCCTTCTGCGCCCTGATCAGCGCCGCTTGTCTGATTTCTTTTGCGGAGCCTGCTCCCGCCCATGCGGAGACGGGGAAGATCGCGCTGACCATCGACGATCTGCCGGGCCTGACTCTCGTTCCCGACCAGCCCTACGTGAACTATCTCAACGAGATGATCCTGCGGGGCCTCAATCGTCACCGCTTTCCCGCGACCGGCTTTGTCAATGAGAGCAAGCTCGACAGCCTCGATCGGATGCAGCAGATCGCCAACCTGCAGAAGTGGATCGACGCCGGCATGGACCTCGGCAACCACACCTTCAGCCATGACTCGCCGAATGAGCTCGGGGCTGCGGGCTATATCGCCGACATTGTGCGGGGGGAGCCGGTGACGCGGGGTCTCTTGCAGGCGAAGGGACGTTCCCTTCGCTGGTTCCGACACCCCTATCTCGAAACCGGAACGCCTGCGGCGGTGAAGCGCGAGATCGACGTCTGGCTAGCGGCCCACGGCTATCGTATCGCGCCGGTGACCATTGACGCCGACGACTGGGAATTCGCCGAGCCCTATGACGACGCCATCTCCCGCCATGACGAGCCGCGGCGCCTGCGCATCAGGGCGCAGTACCTCGAGCATACCGAGCGCACGATCGCCTGGAGCCAGACGGCGTCTCGCGGCCTGTTCGACCGGCCGATCCCGTTGGTGTTGCTCCTGCACGCCACCCGCCTGAACGCCGACGTGATGGACGACCTGGCGGCGATCCTGAAGCGCCGAAACCTGCGCGTCGTCACGCTGGACGAGGCCATGCGCGATCCCGCCTACAAGACCCGTGACCCCTATGTGGGCAAGGACGGCATCGACTGGCTGGAGCGCTGGTCCGAAGAGCTGAAGAAGCCCTTGCCCTGGGCGACCTGGCGCGATCCGCCCAAGGACATCGAGGCGCAGTACGACCGCCTGCAGTCGGACCGCCACGAACCGCCGGTGACGAGCGTAAAATCCAATTAGAGCATTTTCGGACGACGAACCGGTAGTCACTTCGTCTGAAAATGCTCGTCAGCCCTCGAACGGGTCCCTGACCAGGATGGTGTCGTCCCGCTCTGGCGAGGTGGACAGCATGGCGACCGGGCAGCCGATCAGCTCTTCGATCCTGCGGACATACTTCACCGCCGCGGCGGGCAGGTCCTTCCAGCTTCTGGCGCCGTAGGTGCTCTCGCTCCAGCCTTCGAGCGTCTCGTAGACCGGCCTGGCGCGGGCCTGATCGGTCATGCCGGCGGGGAGGTGGTCCAGCACCTGGTCCCCGACCTGATAGCCGACGCAGACCTTCAGGGTCTCGAAGCCGTCCAGGACGTCGAGCTTGGTCAGGGCCACGCCGTCGATTCCGTTGATCGCCGCCGACTGGCGCACCAGCACCGCGTCGAACCATCCGCAGCGGCGGGCGCGGCCGGTGACGGTGCCGAACTCCCGGCCCCGCTCGCCCAGCCGCTTGCCGTCGTCATCGAACAGCTCCGTCGGGAAGGGGCCCTCGCCGACGCGGGTGGTGTAGGCCTTGACGATGCCGAGCACGAAGCCGACGGAGCGCGGCCCAAGGCCCGACCCCGCCGCC
>CAIUZX010000538.1 GCA_903903715.1 uncultured Caulobacterales bacterium | reverse complement strand
GTGGCGCACTTCGCGGCGCTCACCTATGTCGGCGAGAGTGTGTCAGATCCCGCCCGATACTACGCCAACAACACGCTAGGCGCCTTCAACATGTTGGAGGCGATGCGCCGACATGGAATCCTGAAGTTCATCTTCTCGTCCACTGCGGCGACCTACGGCGCGCCCAAGATCGTGCCGATGCCGGAGGATCATCCCCAGCAGCCGATCAATCCTTACGGCTGGTCGAAGCTGATGGTGGAGCAGATGCTCCGCGACTACGAGAAGGCCTATGGCTTCCGGTACGCGGCGCTGCGCTATTTCAATGCGGCGGGGGCCGATGTGGACGGCGATGTCGGCGAGCGGCATGTGCCGGAAACCCACGTCATTCCGCTGGCTCTGGAGGGCGCGCTGCGGGACGACTACGCTTTCACGATCTTCGGCGACGACTTCGACACCCGCGACGGCACCTGCGTGCGCGACTATGTGCATGTGAACGATCTGGGCCGGGCCCACGCTCTGGCGGCGGAGCACCTGCTGGCGGGCGGCGAAGGCGGCGCCTTCAACCTCGGCACCGGCGACGGCGCAACCGTGAAGGAGATCGCCGACGCGGTGGCGCGGGTCACAGGACGACCTCTGCCCCGCAAGGTCGGCCCGCGGCGCGACGGCGATCCGCCGACGCTGGTGGCGTCCAACGCGAAGGCCAGGGACGTCCTTGGCTGGACGCCGACTCAGTCCTCCATCGACGAGATCGTCGAGACCGCCTATCGCTGGCGTCTGAAGGACGGCCAGCGAGGCTGATCACGCCTCGGCTCAGACGTCCGGCGTGTTCGTCGCCAGCTCTTCCAGCCACGCGGCGGCGTGGGCGTCGGACGGCATGCGCCAGTCTCCGCGAGGCGACAGCGAGCCGCCGGAGGAGATCTTCGGACCGTTGGGCATGGCCGAGCGCTTGAACTGGTTGGCGAAGAAGCGCTTCAGGAACAGGCCGAGCCAGGACTTGATCTCAGCGAGATCATAGGCCCGCCGCGCGCTCTGCGGCGTGTTGGCCGGCCAGTCGCCCTCGTCCGCGTCGCCGAAGGCCTGGAAGGCGAGATAGGCGATCTTCGACGGCGCGAAGCCATACCGCGTCAGATAATAGAGGTTGAAGTCCTGCAGGGCGTAGGGGCCGACGAAGCTCTCCGTCGACTGCACCGCCCCGTCCTCGCCCGCGGGCACGAGCTCCGGCGAGATCTCCGTATTGAGAATGGCGTGCAAGGTGACGGCCACCTCGGCGCTGACATCGCCGGAGGCGGCGACATAGCGGATCAGGTGCTGGATCAGCGTCTTCGACACCGAGCCATTCGGATTGTAGTGCGACATCTGATCGCCGACGCCGTAAGTGCACCAGCCAAGGCCCAGCTCCGACAGATCGCCGGTCCCCACCACGAGGCCATGCGCCTGATTGGCGAGGCGGAACAGATAGTCCGTGCGCAGCCCCGCCTGCACGTTCTCGAACGTCACGTCATACACCGGCTCGCCGTCCGCCGCGGGGTGGCCGAGGTCGCTCAGCATCTGATGCGCGGCCGGGCGAATGTCGATCTCCTTGGCCGTGACGCCAAGGCCATGCATCAGCGCCCAGGCGTTGGCGCGGGTCTTCTCCGACGTTGCAAAGCCCGGCAGAGTATAGGCCCGCACCTGGCTTCTGGGCAGGCCGAGCTGGTCCATCGCCCGCGCGGCGACGATCAGGGCGTGGGTGGAATCGAGGCCCCCCGACACGCCGATGACCAGCGTGCGCAGACCGGCGGATCGCAGGCGTTGGGCCAGGCCCTGCACCTGGATCTGGTAGGCCTCGCCGCAGTCCTCCGCCAGCCGGGCGGGGTCTGCGGGCACGTAGGGAAAGCGCTCGACCTTGCGCAGGAGCGGCTGCGCCGACGCAGGCGGCGTGATGTTGACCGGCAGGATGCGGTAAGTGTCGGCGGCGTCCTCGCTGAGGCAGAAGGCGCCTGTGCGCATACGCTCTGCGCGAATGAGGTCGAGATCGATATCGGCCAGCGCGTAGGTCGCCTGCGGAGAGAAGCGCGCGGTCTCGACGAGCTCGCGTCCGGTTTCGTAGATCGCGCCATGACCGTCCCAGGCGAGGTCGGTGGTCGACTCCCCCTGTCCCGCCGCCGAATAGGCGTAGGCCGCGCAGCAACGCATGGACTGGGACTCGCACAGCGTCCGCCGCGCCCGCGCCTTGCCGATGACGATGTTGCTGGCCGACAGGTTGAGCAGCACCTCGGCGCCCGACACCGCAGCAAGGGTGGAGGGGGGCTGCGGCGCCCACAGGTCCTCGCAGATCTCGACGTGGAAAGTGAAG
>CAIUZX010000537.1 GCA_903903715.1 uncultured Caulobacterales bacterium | reverse complement strand
TTCCCCGTCGCTTTCCCGTCCTGCTGCGGGTGGTCCGCGAGGTAATCGGCGCCGATCTGCCGGGCCGTCTCGCGCGGGATCGCGGCCTTAACGGAGTCGCGGACCTTCGGAGCCCAGTACGCGGCCGTCTGGCGATCGAGAGTCCACCCGTGCCAGGCTGGCCGTTTTGGGCGCGAGCCACCGGCCTTGGCGACCTCTTCCGGATCAGGGACCGCGTCGTCCGTCACCCCGTAGCCGAGTGCGGCCATCACGGCGTCGATGTTCGCGAGCAGTTCCGGCCGGACCGCCGGGTTGCCCGGCAGCGTCTCCGGATCCCACCAGGCGATGGCTTCCGCCGAATCGCCGTCGGGGTCGTCGGGGTTCGGGATCCACGAATCGCCGCGGACCGGCACCGACTCCTCGGTGTCAGTCGTCCAGACGATGCCCTGGTAGATCCCGTCCGCTGACGTCCACGAGCCGGTCTGCACGCCCGGGGGCGGGGCGCACCCGGTCTCCTCGGAGAACTCGCGCCAGGCCGCCCGGAGAGGGCTCTCGCCCTGGTCCAGGTGACCGCCCGGCGCTTCCCAGGTTCCGGCGGCCGGGTCGTCCTCGTCGAGTGACCGCTGCAGCATCAGCACGCGCCCGGTATCCGCGGCAAGCACGGCGAGGCCTGCGACGGCTACCTGCCCGGCGTCCTTGCGGACGGCTAGGCGGGCGTCGTCGTTGAGGTTGTGGCCCTTGACGACGGGAACCGACCGGAACTCGAAGTCCCGCCACTCGCCTGCCTTGCGGCGCGCGGAGCGGAACCGGCGGAACGCGGCCAGCTCCTTGGCGACCGCGGCTTCCTCCGGCTCGTCGTCGACCTCGATGACAGCGCCGTCGAGGTCGTAGGAGTACAGGCCCGTCTCCGCGGTGATCCCCGCCGTGACGTTCCCGCCCGCGGCTCCGCCTTCCTTGGCGACCGTGTCCTGGCTGTCGTCGTCGTCCGGTACCGCCTGTGCCGGGGTCATCTTCGGCTGCGGCGGGGGTGCCGGGGGCATGGCCGCCTCGCCGAACTCGCGCTCGGCGAGGGACATGACCTTGATCGGCGGGTTCGGCAGGACGCCCTCGGTGCCGCCGAACACCTCTTTCGGCAGCGGGGAGCCGGGGACGGGCAGCCCCGTCGCGGCGTCGATCTCGCCCGCGACCGCGAGCAGCGAGGCGATCGGGATGGGGCCCGCCCTCTCCGTGAAGATGTAGCGCGGGACCGGCACCGGGTCGGTGAGCCCGTAGCGCATCTCCCGGAGCTCGCTGACGCCGATCGCGCCCATCTCCGAGTACATCTTGTCGGCGGTCGCCTGGTTGACCCGGTCGTCTTGCTCCTCGCCGAGGTCGAACGCGAACTTCAGGGGGAGCTGCAGGTCGTCCTGGAGGAACGCGGTGAGGATGTCCTGGACGTGCAGGGCCATCGGCAGGTCCCCGACACGGTGCTGCACGTCGGCCTGCGACTCGCCGGACGACTTGTTGACGCTCTCAGTAAACCCAAGGTCAGACGGCACAATCGAATACGCGCTACATGTTTTGCGCATAAGGAAGAGCGAGAACGAGTCGGTGAAGTCCTTCTCGTTCGTCCACGCCAGCTTC
>CAIUZX010000536.1 GCA_903903715.1 uncultured Caulobacterales bacterium | reverse complement strand
GGAGCAGCTGATCCTGACCGTCGCCGACACGGGCCTCGGCAAGCGTACCTCATCCTACGACTATCGCTGCACGGGCCGCGGAGGGCAGGGGCTCGTCGCCCACGATCTCAGCCGCCGCGGCGGGCGCCTGGCCGCCAGCTTCCCGGTGGAGGAGGGCGACGACATCCTCCTGGTCACCGACGGCGGCCAGATGATCCGCACGCCGGTGAGCCAGGTGAGGATCGCCGCGCGCAACACGCAGGGCGTCAATATCTTCCGCACCGGCGACGGGGAGCGGGTTGTCTCGGTCGAACGACTTGCGGAAACGGAGACGGACGGGGATACCTCCGAAGCTGACGACGTCGGACCTCCGCCCGGTCCCGAAGCCGAATAGCGGACGACAACCGGCGACCGCCAGGGAGGAAAGAGATCACATGCGCATTGGGCTCTATCCCGGGACGTTCGATCCCATAACCAACGGCCACCTCGACATCATCGGTCGGGCGGTGAAGCTGTTCGACAAGCTGATCATCGGCATCGCCATCAACCGCGACAAGGGGCCATTATTCAGCCTGGATGAGCGGGTAGAGATGGTCATGTCCGAAACCGCGAAGTTCAAGGCGGAAGGCAGCGCCGAAATCGTCGCCTTGCCGTATGAGAACCTCCTGATGCACTTTGCGGAAAGCGTGAACGCTTCTGTCATCGTGCGCGGCCTTCGGGCAGTGGCTGATTTCGAATACGAGTTCCAGATGACGGCGATGAATCAGCAGTTGAACCGCGATATCCAGACGGTGTTCCTGATGGCTGATCCCAGGCATCAGGCCGTTGCATCGCGACTGGTCAAGGAAATCTCGCGTCTGGGCGGCGATATCAATGCGTTCGTCAGCCCAAATGTCGCGGAACGTCTTTCCACCAAGTACGGCGTGGTCGCCTCGCCGACCCGCAAGTCCTGACAGAAAAGAGCCATGACCTCCAAACGCCTGATCCTGGCCTGCGCCATCGCTGTGAGTTTCACCGCCGGACATGCCGCCGCGCGTCCCAAGAAGGCGCCCGCGGCGCCGGAGATTCCGGCCGTTCGCGATGTCGACTGGGTGAAGATCGATCCGGACAATCTCCTCGTGATCGACACCAGTCGCGGCCGGTTGCTGGCGGAGCTCTATCCGTCCATGGCGCCCAAGACGGTGGAGCGGATCAAGACGCTGGCGAAGCGTCACTTCTATGACGGCCTGACCTTCTTCCGGGTCATTGACCAGTTCATGGCCCAGACGGGCGACCCGACCAATACGGGCGCCGGCGGCTCGGACCTGCCGGATATTCCCGGCGAGTTTACCTTTGCGCGGGACATCAAGTTCCCACTACGGGTGCTGACGACCGATCATGGCGAAATGGCAGGCCTCTCCGGACCCATGCCGGTCGGCACGCAGAGCGACGCCCTGCTGACCCTGACCGCCGCAGGCAAGGTCGACGGCTGGGGCATGTTCTGCCCTGGCGTGCTGGGCATGGCGCGGGCGGAAAAGCCGGACTCCGCCAACAGCCAGTTCTTCATCATCCGCCAGACCTCCTCGTCCATCGACCGTCGCTATGCGGCGTTTGGGCGGGTGCTGGTCGGCCTTGATCTCGTGCGCCTGATCAAGGTGGGTGAGCCGGTGCCTGCGCCGCAGGATTCCATGACCCGCGTGCGCCTCGCCTCCGATCTCCCCGAAGGAGAGAAGGTAAGCCTTTCCCGTCTCGACGTGAATTCGCCGACCTTCCTCGCCGCGACCGCGGTGATCAAGGACCGCAAGGGGCCAGATTTCAATGTGTGCGACGTGGACGTCGCGATCAAATTGGACTGACGAAAGCCCTCGCGGTCAGCGCACGCGAGGCTGACCGCGCCTTCTTCGGACGTCCGAGCGGTCAGCGCTGGACCGGCTGACCGCGCCCGCTGCGGAATATGGCGTAGAGCGCCAACACGACGCCGACGACGATCAGGCTGGACCAGGCTTCGATGGCGCGGTCCGGGATCATTGTCATGGCGACGATGACGCCGCCCATGGCCAGCACGGCGAAGATGCTGGCCGCCGGAAACAGCCATACCCGAACGGCCAGCCGCTCCGGCGCGGACTTTTCCAGATGCAGGCGCAGGCGGATCTGGGCCAGCGCGGTGATCATGTAGACCACCAGCATGATCGCGCCGGAGGCGTTGACCAGGAAGGCGAACACCTTGTCCGCGGAAATGACGGACGAGATCACGGCGGCGAGGCTCAGCACCGCGCCGAACAGGATGGCGCGGGCGGGCACCTTGCGGCTGTTCAGCTTCACCAGAGCCATCGGCGCGTCGCCCTTGGCCGACAGGGTGAACAGGACCCGCGACGTCACATAGATCGCCGAGTTCAGGCACGACAGCACCGCCGTCAGCACCACGAAGGTCATCAGCTTCGACGCCAGGCTGACATTCATCACCTGCAGCGCGAGGGTGAACGGGGACTCGCCCGAGTGGATCTGGCCCCAAGGCACGATCATCAGGATGATCCCGATGGAGCCGATGTAAAACAACAGGATCCGCACGACGACGGAGCCGGTCATGTTGGCGATGGTGCGGGCGGGTTCGGGGCTCTCCGCTGCAGCGATGGTGGCGATCTCGGCGCCCACGAGGGCGAAGATCACGGTCACGACGCCGCTCAGCACCGCTGTGATCCCGAAGGGCGCAAAACCCCGGTCCGCCACCAGATTCTGCGCATGGCCGACGGGATCGTGCCCGAACAGGAAGATCGCGCCGAACAGGATGAAGGCGATGATGGCGGCGACCTTGATCGAGGCGAACCAGAACTCGAACTCCCCGAAGGAGCCGGTGGAGAGGAGGTTCACCCCCGTCATCAGCGCAAGAAGGCCGCAGCCGATCGCCCAGACCGGAATGTCCGGGACCCACTCATGGATGATCTTGGCCCCGGCGATGGCCTCCACCGCCGCGACGATCACCCAGAAGTACCAGTAGAGCCAGCCGTTGGTGAACCCGGCCCAGTTGCCGAGACCGAGCCTTGCGAACTCCGTGAACGCGCCGACCTTGGGATAGGCGACGGCCATCTCCCCCAGCATGCGCATGACCATCAGCACCACCAGACCCGCCAGGGTGTAGCTGACGATGATCGCCGGCCCCACCGTAGCGATGGCCGCGCTGGAGCCGACGAACAGGCCAGCGCCGATGATGCCGCCGATGGAGATCATCGCCACATGGCGCGTCCGCAGCGCCTTGCCGAGTTCCGGCGATGCGCCGATCAGATCGAGTTCGTCCACGTCGTCAGTCCCCAAAGGCCGTTTCGGAGGTGAGTGTAGCGGCTCACTTCGCAGCGAGCGAAGAGAGGCCGGTTTCCAGTCTCGAAGAATAGTGGTCCAGCGTTCTGGCGACCACACCGACATAGGTCTGCGCCTCGTCCCAGCGGCGGCCTTCGATCGCCTCCCGAACACCTGGCAGGGTCTTGGCGCCGTATCCGGTCAGAACGCCGGGGGCATAGATCATGTGATGGAACCACGGGCGTCCCGGCAGGCCTTCCGGCGCCGTCAGGTCCTGTTCCAGCCCCGACATCATGCGCTCCAGCGCCGCCTGACGCTTGGCGTCCAGCCCCCCGACGGACTTGGCGTAAGCCGCGTCGAACGCCGCCGTCGCCGCGCTCAGCCGCTTCACCGCGACCTCCAGCGCTGAGAAGTCCGGGACCTTGACGGTGCCGGGCAGGACGGGGGCGGACTGAGGCAGGGCGGGGTCGCCCGCCAGATCGTACGCCTTGGCCTGCAACAGCTTGGACAGCTTCGCATCCTCGGCCTTGGCCTTGTCCACGAGGCCCTTGACCTCTTTCAG
>CAIUZX010000535.1 GCA_903903715.1 uncultured Caulobacterales bacterium | reverse complement strand
GCAACGGAGACGCAGCCGAAACTTGGGATGCAGCCGCACCGTCCCCGTGCGGACGGGAGCGCCATGTCCTCGTCACGTCCCATCACCGACCGATCCCCCGCGCGGCCCGGCGTCTACGAGTTCTTTGCGGGCGGCGGCATGGCGCGCGCCGGGCTGGAACCCGCGTGGGAGACCCTGTTCGCCAACGACTTCGATGCGAAGAAGGCAAAGGCCTATGCGGCGAACTACGGGGCGGAGCGGCTGGTCTGCGGCGACGTGCACGCCCTCACCACCGCCGATCTGCCCGGCCGCGCGGCGCTCGCCTGGGCCTCGTCCCCCTGTCAGGACTTGAGCCTTGCGGGCAAGCGGGGCGGGCTCGCGGGGGCGCGCTCGTCGGCCTTCTTCGGTTTCTGGACGCTGATGCAGGGCCTGATCGCCGAGGGCCGGGCGCCGGACGTGATCGTGGTGGAGAATGTCACCGGCCTCTTCACCTCCCACGGCGGGGCGGACTTCACGGCGCTGTGCAAGGTGCTCAGCGACGGCGAGTATCGCTTCGGCGCGGTGGAGCTGGACGCAGAGGCGCATCTGCCCCAGTCGCGACCGCGGATGTTCATGATCGCCTGCCGGGACGCGGCGGCGCCCGAACTGACGTCGCGTGAGCCGATTCCCTTCCTGCACACGTCCAAGGTGACGGCGGCGCACGGGCGGTTGCCGGATGAGCTCAAGGCGCGCTGGATCTGGTGGCGAATGGCCCCTGCGCCCGCCCGCAACCTTTTCCTCTCCGACATCCTCGAGCCCGACGATCAGGTCCGCTGGATGAGTGAAGAGGACACCGCGCGGCTGATCAGCCTGCTCGCGCCGTTGCAGCGCCTGCGTCTCGACCAGATCCTGTTGTCGGGGGAGCGCCGGGTCGGCGCGGTCTTTCGCCGCACGCGGCCCTCGGCTGACGGCCCCGTTCAGCGGGCGGAGGCGAGGTTCGACGGGCTGGCGGGGTGCCTGCGCACCCCCGGCGGCGGCTCGTCCCGCCAGTTCGTGCTGATCGCCGAGGGGGGCGAGGTCCGCGCCCGCCAGCTTTCGCCCAGGGAAGCCGCCCGCCTGATGGGTCTTTCCGACGACTATCGTTTGCCTGCGCGCTCGACCAATGCACTGCATCTTCTGGGCGACGGCGTGGCCGTGCCCGTGGTGCGCCGTCTGTCGCAGGAGCTTCTTTTACCGCTGATCGGCCGTGCAGACCGCGCCGAAGGTCCCCATCTTCCCTCTACAGTCCGAACGAAGGCCGCCCCATGACCGAGATTCCCTATGACGCCTCCGCCTACGCCCGCGCCGGGCGGGGCCGCATCTATGACAGCATCATCGACACCATGGGCGACACCCCGCTGGTGCGCCTGCCCAACCTGACGGCCGAGCTGAAGCCCGTCGCGACGGTGCTGGGCAAGCTTGAGTTCTTCAATCCGACCTCCAGCGTGAAGGACCGAATCGGCGTCTCCATGATCGCCGCCCTTGAAGCGAGCGGGCTTCTGAAGCCGGGCGCCACGCTGATCGAACCGACCAGCGGCAACACCGGCATCGGGCTCGCCTTCGTCGCCGCCGCCAAGGGCTATCCCCTGATCCTGGTCATGCCCGAAAGCATGTCCATCGAGCGGCGCAAGATGCTGGCCCTGCTGGGCGCCAAGCTTGAGCTGACCAGCGCCGAAAAGGGCATGCGCGGGGCGGTGGAGCGGGCGCGGGAGCTCCTCTCCGAAATCCCGGGCTCGGTCATGCCGCAGCAGTTCGAGAACCTCGCCAACCCCGCCATACACCGCGTCTCGACGGCGCAGGAGATCTGGAACGATACGGCGGGGGCGGTGGACATCGTCATCTCCGGCGTCGGGACGGGGGGCACCATCACCGGCGTCGGTCAGGCGCTCAAGGCGCTGAAGCCCTCAGTGCGGATGATTGCGGTTGAGCCGGAGGACAGCCCCGTCCTCTCCGGCGGCGCGCCGGGTCCGCACAAGATCCAGGGCATCGGCGCGGGCTTTGTCCCCGGCGTCCTCGACCGCGGCGTGATCGACGGGATCGAGACGGTCTCCAACGCCGACAGCTTCGCCATGGCCCGCAAGGTCGCGGCTAAGGAGGGCATTCCCGTCGGCATCTCGTCCGGCGCAGCCCTGACCGCCGCCTTCCGCGTCGCTGCGCGGCCGGAGAATGCGGGCAAGACCATCGTCGTCATCATCCCGAGCTTCGCCGAGCGGTATCTGTCGACGGCGCTGTTTGACGGTCTGTAAGAGACGGACGTCTTTGACCAGAAGACCCGCTCGGCGGTCATGCGCCGGGTGGGGTCGAAGGACACCGGGCCGGAGCTTACGGTGCGGCGGCTGCTCACCGCGCTCGGCCTGCGCTACCGCCTGCAGCGCAAGGACCTGCCGGGCGCGCCGGACATTGTCCTGCCGGGGCGAAGGCTGGCCTTGTTCGT
>CAIUZX010000534.1 GCA_903903715.1 uncultured Caulobacterales bacterium | reverse complement strand
CATAGGTGGCGATCCTTATGAGCGAGTCTCGCCAGCTCATGCGTCAGGTCCCTGTTCCAGGATCGCGTTCAGATGCGCAAAGGACTCTTCCAGCGGCGTCGCCTCGTCCTTTCTTTGCGTCAGAAAGGCTTCGATCGACGGATTCAGCGCGATCGCCCGGTCGACCAGGGCGTCCGCCCCACGGCGATAGGCGCCGATGCGGATCAGCTCCTCCATGTTCGAATAGGCGGCCATCACCTGGCGGGCGGAGCGGACGACGCCCTGCTCGAAGGGAGTCTGGCAGCCCGGCATGGTCCGGCTGATGGATTTCAGCACATTGATCGCCGGGAACCGTCCGCGTTCGGCGATGGCGCGCTCCATCACGATGTGGCCGTCGAGAATACCGCGCACGGCGTCGGCGATGGGCTCGTTGTGATCGTCTCCGTCGACGAGGACCGTGAATAGCGCCGTGATCGGGCCCGCCGTCGTCCCGTCGCCCCGCACCGGCCCCGGACCCGCCCGCTCCAAAAGCTTGGGGAGTTCGGAGAACACCGTCGGCGTATAGCCTTTGGTGGTCGGCGGCTCCCCCGCGGCGAGGCCGATCTCGCGCTGGGCCATCGCGAAGCGGGTGACGCTGTCCATCATGCACAGGACCTCAAGGTCCTGATCGCGGAAATATTCGGCGATGGTCAGGGTCGCATAGGCGGCCTGGCGGCGGGTCAGCGCCGGCTCGTCCGAGGTGGCGACCACCACCACGGCGCGGCGCAGGCCTTCCTCGCCCAGGGTCTCCTCGATGAACTCGCGCACTTCGCGGCCCCGCTCGCCGATCAGGCCGACCACGACCATGTCGCACTCGGCCTCCCTGGCCAGCATGGAGAGCAGCACCGACTTGCCGACGCCGGAGCCGGCGAACACGCCGAGACGCTGGCCCCGGCAGCAGGTGGTGAAGACGTCCATGGCCCTCACGCGCAGATCCAGCCGCTCCCCGACCCGACCGCGGGCATGGGCTGGTGGTGGCGGGCTGCGCAGGGAATAGGGAACTGGCCCCTGAGGCAGCGGCCCCTTGCCGTCGATGGGCTCGCCAAAGGCGTTGATGATCCGGCCGCGCCAGCCAAGGGTCGGGCGCAGCGCGCCGCCGCCGGACTGGATGCGGATCTCCGCGCCGGGGGCGACCCCCTCCACCGCGCCAAAGGGCATGAGGAGCGCGCGGGCCTCGCGAAAGCCGACCACCTCGGCGGCGAGGGGCAATGCGCCCCTGCGGTCAATCTCCACCCGCGCGCCGACGGACAGGCGCGACAGCCCGCCGCGGGCCTCGATCAAAAGGCCGTGCACGGCGGCGACCCGTCCTGACACGATCAGGGGATCGACCCGTTCGACAGCGGCGATCAGACTGCGCAAGGAGACACCTGCTTCTTCAAAAAGGACGCCGCCGCCAAGGATCCGGCGACGGCGTTAAACAACAGCTAATAGGGCCCCGATTCGGTTAACGCCGCGTGGGGCGAAATGCCTAAAGAACGCCAAGCATGCTGGCGACCAGCGGGTGGCGGACGATGTCCTGATCCTTCAGGCGCACAACGGAAATGTCGGAGAGCGCCTCGAGGCGATTGGCGACGTCGCCGAGGCCCGATACGCCGGGCAGAAGGTCCGACTGGTTCGGGTCCCCGGTGATGACCATGGTGGAGTGCCAGCCCAGGCGGGTCAGCAGCATCTTGAGCTGCACATAGGTGCAGTTCTGCGCCTCGTCGATCACGACAAAGGCGTTGTTCAGGGTGCGGCCGCGCATAAAACCGACGGGGGCGATCTCGATCAGCCCTTCGGCCATCAGGGCGCGCACCCTTTTCATCGACAGGCGGTCGGAGAGGGCGTCGTAGAGGGGGCGAAGATAGGGGGCGAGCTTGTCCTCCATCTCCCCGGGCAGGAAGCCGATGGACTCGCCCGCCTCCACCGCGGGGCGTGACAGGACGATGCGCCCGACGCGCCCCGCCTCCAGCGCCTCGACAGCCTTGGCGATGGCGAGGTACGTCTTGCCGGTGCCCGCAGGGCCCAGCGCCAGAACGAGATTGCGCGCATCGATGGCCTCGATCAGGGCCGCCTGTCCGTCGGACTTGGCCTTGATCGTCTTCATGTAACCCTGATCGCGCTCCGCCTCCGGTCCCGAATTCTGGCCATGACCTTGGCCGCGCAGGGGCGACCAGCTCCGGTCCACGGGAAGCCGGCGCACCTTGGCGTCGTCCTCGAACTGGGCCGTATTGAATTCGCCTTCACGCGCCATACGCTTAAGAGCACGTTTGGTCATACGAACCTCCTGATGTGGGACGCCAGGGAGCGCGCCCATGGGAAAGGACTGGTGAGGGGAGAGACTTCAGTTGCGGCCAGGATTTCGGCCAAAAAAAACGGGCGAGCCGGAAAGGGCGCGCCCGCAATGCGGAACAGGATGGAGACCGTCACGGAGACGATGGAGGCGCCCCAGCCGGGCGGCGGACCGCCGGGCGGAAACTCGTTGCCTGAGCGCAGCCGACCCGGCCGCCGAAGGAACGCAAGCGTCACCTGTTGCTCCAGTCCGACCCGATCCGGCGCCACCTGACACCGTTCGAATCGATGATTACAGTGTCATGCTAGACATCTTTCCAATCGGTTAAACACAAGAATTTCTTGAAAGGTCGTGTACGGATGAAAATGTCGGATCACGTGTTTCATTTGGGAACGTCTTCGCCGACCTTTCCTCCGGAGGGCGAATACTGGGTGGCGCCCAATGCTGTCGTGTTAGGCAACGTCACATTAAAGTCAAACGCGAGCATATGGTTCGGCGCGACCCTGCGCGGGGACAATGATCCCATCCTGATCGGCGAGAATTCGAACATCCAGGACGGCTCTGTCCTGCACACCGACATCGGCTATCCCCTGACCGTGGGCAGGAACGTCACCGTCGGCCACATGGTGATGCTGCACGGCTGCACCATCGGCGACAACAGCCTGATCGGCATCGGCTCGGTGATCCTAAATGGCGCGAAGATTGGAAAGAACTGCCTGATCGGCGCCAAGGCCCTGATCACGGAGGGGAAGGAGATCCCCGACAACTCCGTCGTCATGGGCGCGCCGGGCAAGGTGGTGCGCGAGATGGATGAGGGCGGTGCGCAGATGTTGACGGCGTCCGCCCTGCACTATGTGGAGAACTGGAAGCGTTATGCGCGGGAGTTGAGAGGGGTGTGAGGGAGCGCCGACGCTACTGCCCTACCTTCATCTTCGCAGGCGGGGGCAGGTTCGCGCGGGCGTGGGCGGCGATCAGGGCGCCTTTGAGTGTATCGGGGTCGGCGGCGGCGAGGAGGACCCTTGTCGAGCCGCTCTTGCCCCAGCCGCCGGGGACGGGGGCGAAGGCGTCCGGGGCCTGCTCACAGTAGAAGGCCTGAAGCTCGGGGTCGAACATCAGATTGAGATCCTCCCCGTCGGCGGCGAGGGTCGCGAAGATCCGCCGCGGCGTGCGAAAGGCCGTG
>CAIUZX010000533.1 GCA_903903715.1 uncultured Caulobacterales bacterium | reverse complement strand
GGCTTCTTCTACTTTGTCGACCGGCTGGGCGACACCTTCCGCTGGAAGGGCGAGAATGTCGCGACGACCGAGGTGGCCAGCGCTGTGTCGACGTGTCCAGGCATCGTCGCTGCGATCGTCTTCGGTATTGCTGTCGAGGGGCGCGAAGGCCGGGCTGGCATGGCGGTCCTGTCGACGACGAAGGCGTTTGACCTTACTCGGCTCGAGGCGGAACTTGCCGCCCAATTGCCGAACTATGCGCGACCCGTCTTCTTGCGGCTGACATCAACCCTTACGATGACTGAGACCTTGAAGCACCGGCCGGCGGACTATCAGGTCGAGGGTTTCGACCCGGATGTCGTCACCGACCCCCTCTATTGGCGCGAACCGCAGAGCGGGTGTTACGCAAGGCTCGATCGGGCGCTATATCAACGGATCATTCAGGGTCAGCAGGCCCTCTGAACATCAGGAGCGGCCGTGAGCGCTGTCGTCGAAACCCTCGCCCCGATCAGCGAGACCTGGACCTACTTCAACGACGTGTGGGCGCCGGGGAATGTCGCGATCATGGGGCCGCGCACCCATGGCGCCTGGCTCGGCACAACCGTCTTTGACGGCGCCCGCTGGTTCGAGGGCGTGGCGCCCGACCTCGACGCCCATTGCGCGCGGGTCAACCGCTCCGCAGTTTCGATGGGGTTGAGGCCCGTCGTCGAGGCGAAGCGCTGGGAAGAACTTGTCCACCAAGGCGCGGCAAAGTTTCCGGCAGACGCCGCGCTCTATGTGCGGCCAATGTACTGGGCCGAGGCCGGCGGCGCCGGCGGCGGCGTGCGCGCAGACCCTGACAGCACGCGCTGGTGCCTTTGTCTCTACGAAGCGCCCATGCCGCCGATCAACGGTCCGGCCATCACCTTGTCTCCCTATCGCAAGCCCACGCCCGAGGTGGCGCCAATCGAGGCCAAGGCGGGCTGTCTCTATCCGAACAACGGCCGCGCACTGATGGAGGCGGGTGACCGGGGCTTCGGCAACGCGCTGATGCGGGACGCGAACGGCAATATCGCCGAGCTCGCCAACGCCAACGTCTTCCTTGTGAAGGACGGGGTGGTGAAGACGCCGGCGGCGAACGGCGTGTTTCTGGCGGGCGTGACGCGCGCGCGGGTGATCGGTCTGCTCCGCGCCGATGGACGCGTGGTCGAAGAAACCCGCCTGGTCTACGAGGACTTCCTCACCGCAGACGAGATCTTTATGTGCGGAAACTTTTCAAAGGTCGCCGCCATCACCGGGATCGACGGTCGCAGCCTCCAGGTCGGGCCGACCGCCCGCCGCGCTCGCGAGCTCTATTGGGACTTCGCCCACGGAAGGCTCTAGTCGACTCCCGCCGTACGGCGGAGGCCGGATATCGTCATCGAGGGCGTCAAGCTGTCGACGTCGTATTTCACGTGGATGATCGAGGAAAGGCCCGACGCGCGCGCGGCTGAAAAGGCGGCGGGAAAGTCCTTCGTCGACTCCACCGTTGCGCCGAACCCGCCAAATGCGCGGGCGTAGGCGGCGAAGTCTGGATTGCGCAGGTCCGTTGCGCTGACCCGGCCAGGATAGACCTGCTCCTGCGACATCCGGATCGAGCCGTAGGAGCCGTTGTCGAGCACGATGACGACGATGGGTAGTTCGTATTGTACGGCGGTGGCGAATTCCTGGCCGTTCATCAGGAAGTCCCCGTCTCCGGCGATCGCGACGACGCAGCGGTCGGGAAAGAGCCGCTGCATGGCGACCGCAGCGGGCACGCCGTAGCCCATGGTCGCAGACGTCGGCGCAACGTGACTGGCGAAGCTGCGGAAGCGGAAGAACCGGTGGATCCAGCTCGCATAGCCGCCGGCGCCGTTACAGATGAAGGCGTCTGTCGGGAGGTTGGAACGCAACCAGATCATGATCTCCGACAGGTTGACCGGCCCGGTCTGAGGCGCGGGGCCTTGTGACCAGGCCAGATATTCGGCGTGGGCGGCGGCCATTCGGCCTTGATCTGATCCTTGGCCGTCCCCTCCGCCGAGCGCGTTCACGAAGGCTGCGGGTGTCGCACAGATCTGCAGCCCTGCGGAATAGAGCCGCCCGAACTCCTCGGGGCCCGGATAGACGTGCACGAGCTGGGGCAAATCTTCGCCAATCGGCAGAAGCGAGAAGCCCTGCGACGCCACTTCGCCCAGGCGCCCACCCAGGAGAAGAACGAGATCGGCGTCTTTGATCCGCTGAATGAGCTTCGGGTTCGCGCCGAGGCCGACATCGCCGGCATAGGCCGGGTGAAGGCTGTCGAAGAGGCTGAGGCGCCGATAGCTGGTCGCGACCGGAAGATCGTTGCGTGCGGCGTATCCTGCGAAGCGGTCCCGCGCCGCTTCCGTCCAGCCCGAACCGCCAAGGATCGCGATCGGAGCCTTTGCCGACGAGAGGCGTTCGGTCCAACTGGCCATGGCGTGAACGCCCGGCGCAATCTCAAGAGGGCGAAAGGGCGGCGGCGTCTTCGCCTCAATCTTTTCGCTCAACAGATCCCGGGCAAGGCCCATCACGACGGGTCCCGGCCGACCGGCGGAAGCCGTGTGGAAGGCGCGGGAGACATATTCGCAAAGGCGGCTCGCCTGGCTCGGCTCAACGGCCCACTTGCTCAGCGCGCCGAACACGCCTTCGAAATTCATTTCCTGCCAGGCGCCCCGATCCTGAAAGTCTCGACGGACCTGGCCCGCGAACAGGATCATCGGCGTTGAGTCTTCAAGGGCGATATGAACGCCGACAGCGGCGTTTGTAGCGCCGGGCGCGCGCGTGACAAAGGCGACGCCAGGTCGTCCGGTCACGCGGCCGACGGCGTCAGCCATCATGGCTGCGCCGCCCTCATGTCGGCACACCGTCACGTTCAGCCCGCTGTCGATGAAGGCGTCGAGCACAGCAAGATAGCTTTCGCCCGGAACGCAAAAGATGTGCTCGACGCCGTAGGCCTTGAGCTGGGCGACGAGCGCCGATCCTGCGGAGGTCGAGCGGGATTCGGACAAGGGGCGGAGGCTCCGATGTTGTTTTCGTCAGTGTTTCAGGCAGGTCTGAGCGTGAATTCGAGTGGATGTTATCTATTTATATTTACCCGAAAAATTTTCCGTTAATAGCTTTGTTGTACAACGGTTTATCCGGTCCAATCAGCACGCGCTGGCTCAATGCAAATTCGTGAACAAATCGTACGTATTTTTGTAGAAGTGGCGCGGGATCAGGAAAAACCGCTGCGTCCTCTAAAGGATGATTTGATTTTGCTGGATAGCGGGCTCGATTCCCTTTGCTTTGCGATCATCATCGCTCGTCTTGAAGACGAGCTGGGTCGCGATCCCTTTTCGGAGTCGGACGTGGCGCACTTCCCGTCGAGCTTCGGCGAGTTCGTCACGCTCTACCAGTCCGGCGGGGTGTGACGGGTGAGCGACACGCCGATCTATCTTAAGGGCGAACTGACCCGGGGATTGGCCGCCGGGGACGCCGATGCGCGGCTGCAGGCGCCGGATATTTCGGCGACTTGGGCAGATCTTTCGACCCGTCGCGTGCTTCCAAGGCCGCTGTCGGCGCTTGAAGGGTGTTCGGCGCTTCTCCTGACGACGCGCCAATCCAGTGCGGCAGCTGCGCTTCTCGCCCTTGACGGTGTCGCGCGCCGGATCGTGCTATGTCCGCCTGACTTTGATCTGCGCCAACTGCCCCTGGTGGCGTCGATGGCGGAAATTGACCTCGTAGTTGCCGACCGAGACATTCAGGCGCCGGGCGGATTCGATGTTCAGAACATTAGCCTGAACCTGCCCGGTCCGCTGGCCGCTCCGCCGCCTGCGCGCGTGCAACCGACCGAATGGGTGATGTTCACGTCAGGGACGACCGGGGCGCCCAAGCTTGTTGTGCACACCCTGGCCGGGCTGACGGGCGCGATCCGCGCATCCCAGCCGCCGCCGCCTCCGGTCGTATGGGGCACCTTCTATGACATTCGGCGCTACGGAGGTCTTCAGATCCTCTTACGCGCCCTGCTGGGCGGCGCATCGCTTGCTGTGACCGATTCCGAGGAGTCTGTCGGCGCATTTCTCACCCGGCTGGGCAATGTCGGGGTCACGCACCTGACCGGTACGCCGTCGCACTGGCGCCGCGCCTTGATGAGCCCGCAACTGTCGGAAATCAGACCTTCCTATGTGCGCCTCTCTGGAGAAATCGCGGATCAGGCGGTGCTGGACCGCCTCGCAGGGGCGTTTCCCGAGGCGAAGATCGGTCACGCCTTCGCCTCGACCGAAGCGGGCGTGGGCTTCGAAGTCACTGATGGTCTCGAGGGCTTTCCGAAGGCGTTCCTGGATCGCACCGGTGGTCCGGTGGACTTGCGGCTGGTCGACGGGGTTCTGCAGATCCGCTCCGACCGGACGGCGAAACGCTATCTCGGCGAGACGACCGAACCTCTCATTAATCCCGAGGGCTTCGTCGATACCGACGATCAGGTCGATGTCCGGGGAGACCGTTGTTACTTCACGGGGCGTCGCAACGGGTTGATCAATATCGGCGGTTTGAAGATTCATCCCGAAGAGGTGGAAGCCGTCATCAACCGGCACCCTGATGTCGATATCTCGCGGGTTTTTGCGCGTAAAAGTCCGATTACCGGCGCCATCGTCGCCGCGGAGGTCGTGCTCATCTCGACATTCAAGCCGCAATCGGCGAGCCGGCTACAGGAAATCCGCATCGAAATCCTGTCCCTGTGCCGAGCGGCGCTGGGACCTGCCGGGACGCCCGCGACCGTGCATATCATTGACGCCCTGCCCTTGACGGCGGGGGGCAAGCTGGAACGTCGGCGTGCGTAATGTGCTGGTTTCCGGCGCAACGCGAGGACTTGGCCTTGCGATCGCGCGTGGACTTGCTGAACAAGGCTACCACGTGTGCGGCGCGTCTCGAAAGCGCTCGGAGGGGTTCGACGCCCTGGCGGAGGCCTTTCCCGGACAGGTGCTGCACATCGCCGCAGACCTCAGCGACATGGGTGGGCTGCGAGACGTCGTGGTTGAAGCCAAGTCGGTCGGCGGCCCGATCTATGGCCTGGTCAACAATGCGGGACTTGGCACGGATGGACTCCTGTCCAACATGCACGCCTCTCAGATTGAAGCCCTGATCTCTCTGAATGTCACCGCGCCCATCATGCTCGCCAAATACGCTGTGCGCTCGATGATGACGTCGGGCGAAGGACGGATCATCAACATGTCGTCGATCATTGCGACGACCGGCTATAGCGGTCTGTCGGTCTATGGCGCGACGAAATCGGCGATGATCGGCTTTACAAAATCGCTCGCGCGGGAAGTTGGGCGTCTCGGCGTGACCGTGAATGCGATTGCTCCGGGGTTCGTCGACACCGATCTCACGGAAGGTTTGGGCGCCGAAGGTCGGGATCAAGTCGTGCGCCGCGCCGCATTGCGCAGACTGGCTGAACCTGTCGATGTCGCGCAGATGACCTGCTTCCTGATGGGAGAAGGCGGCCGCAATATCACCGGCGCCGTCATGACGGTCGACGCCGGGGCGACGGCCTAGAGCCCCAATACGTCGCGGATAGCCATCGGCCAGTCGTCCGTCTCAAGGCCGTGGGTGACGAAGATCGCCAGCGCGAGACGGTCCATTCCAAAAGCCACGCAGCCGGTGTGGGCTGGCGTTCCGCACGCGTCGCGCAGATCCCAGGTCTCGCCAAAGTGGCTCTGGTGATAGTTGAAGCTCATGCACGCGGTCGGCTTGGTCTCCGAAATCACGGGGATCAACAGCTCGAACTTCAGCGCCTGCTCGCGCTGGCTCATGGCGAGCAGTGGTCCCGTTCGCCCGAAGAAGGGATCCGACGCTAGGTCGATCTGATGTGGAAGCCCCAAGGCGACCGCCATGTCGCGGGCGCGGTCAATCCAGTCTGCGCGAAACTGCAGGATCTGCTCTGCTGAGCCGATCCTGACGAACTCCCGCATGCGGAAGGACTGAAGGCGGTCAAGATCGGTCGAGGGTTCGCGCCGGAAACAGTCGCAGCCGACGTCGAACACATAGCCCTTGCCGGGGACCGGGCCGCGCTCCGCCGCGATGGGATAGATCGGGTAACAGGAAGCGGGTGTCAGCACCAGATCGCCAGTTTCCAGCGCCTTCGTCCAATCCCCGCCCTGCTCGAAGCGTTCAATCGCCAAACGAACATCCGCCTCTGATCCAGGCAGGCAGCACATGCAGCCGAGCAAATTTGGGAAGCTTTTCAGATAGCCCGATTTTTCCAGCATGGACCGGCTCATGACCGGAGGAAAGCGAAACGCCTCGGCGCCGTTAGGACGCTTGGACGTGATGTAGCGATCCAGGGCCTGCACGACATCTTCGTACAGGCCCGTTCGCGCATAGACCCCATCGATCCCCATGGAGCGGAACAGAGTGGCCTTCACCGTCTCGAGATCAGGTCCGACCCGCGTTCGGCCCGCGTTGAGACGCGACGCCTGAGCCGGTTGAAGTGCGCCCTTGGCCATCAGATTTGTTACCGTTCCTGGGTTCAGGAGCGAAGGCTGAGCGGGGTTTCAGCCAACATCACCGCCTGGGCGAGGTTGGAGACAATGCGCTCATTGTTGATCATGATCGGGGCCGACAGGATGTCCCTCAGCGCCCGGGCGATGCTCACCTCTGTGTCATTGCGATATCCGGCGAGGCCGCAGGCCCGCATCGCGCTCATGACGGTCGTGACCGCAGCTTCCGACGCATCGACCTTCAACATGTTGATCGCGGTCTGGAAGTCAGGCGACGCCATCGCTTCAGGATCGCTTGAGATCGCTTCGAAGCGTGCGCGATTTGCGGAAAGCAGGGCCGTCAGCTGACGAAGCTGAGCCGCCGCGCGAGCGAAGTGAACCGCGCCTGGAGGTGTTTGACCTGAGCGGGCGGCTTTCCGCACGAACATGCGGGCCCGCTCCACCGCGCCGGCGGCGATCCCGGCCCAGGCGGATGACCAGAGCAGGTGCGCGAAGGGCACCATGGTGGCGCTGTGGATGTCCGCATAGGCGTCCGGCAGGATCTGGTCGACGCCGCCCCGTGCGAAGAGGTTGAAGCCTGACGAGTCCGTGCCCCGCATGCCCAGGCTGTCCCAGCGCTGCGTCTCACTCAAGGTGTAATCGGCGTACTCGAACACGGCGAGCACCTGATCCGACGGCAGGGCGTCGGGAGCGCGACGGGCTGTGGTGACCAGAGCGTCGGCATGACGTCCGTAGGACACCACCGTCGCATCCCGGTTCAGTTCGATGGACAGGCCGTCATAGGTAAGCGGGGCAATGCTGGTGCGAACGTCGCCGCCGCCCTGGCCTTCGGTTGTGGAGGAGGCGAGCAACAGCTCGTGCCGCGCCAGGCGTCGCAGGAAGTTTTCATGCCAGGCCGCGCCCTTCGCGTGACGGATGATGCAGGCCGCCTTGATCTGGTGCATGGCGAAGATCAGCGCCGTCGAGGAACAGGCCTGGCCCAGCCGATAGCAGACATCCATCACATCGCCGATGCTGGCGCCGTCTCCGCCCAATGCTTCGGGGACCATCATCGACAGGCGCTTTTCCGCTTTCAGAGCCGACATCGCTTCTGAAGGAAACCGTCCCAGCCGGTCGACATGGTCCGCGTGAGCGGCCGCGACCGTGGCGGCGCGCTCGGCGCGCGCGGCGAATTCATCGGAGCGATCCATGGCGGAGTCTTGCGTGTGAAGTTGGAGCGTAACGGCGGCCATCGGAGGGTCTTTCCATTTGCGATTTGGCAGACTGGCTGCAGATGAGTGTGCCGAAAGGTGAGGCACTACGCCGGGGGAGCAATTTGCGTGCCGTCGTCAGGCCGCCCTCATGAAACAGGCTATGGCGCAAATATCCGGCAGGTATACCGGGGCGGCTCCGACGTGGCGCCATTGTTGAAATCAAGACAGCAAACGACTCGTCGTGCGCCAAGTTGCTGAGAAACGTCGCAATTTGGTTCATATTTCCCGGGAGTTACCGATGTCTACAGCTCAGACGGATTTGCTGACGCGCATCATCGCCAAGGTGAGTGACGTACTGGTCGCAAGACGGAAAGGGCCGGCGCCGGATGTCCACACGATTGAGGTCTGCACGGACCTTCGCGAATTGGGACTGGACTCACTCGGGGCGGTGAATCTGATGCTTTCCCTCGAAAGTGAATTTGATCTCTTCATTCCGCAGGACCGCATGAAGCCGCAGAACTTTCGCTCGGTCGCCGCGATCCTGTCTTTGATGTCGGACCTTGCGAAGGCTGCCTGAAGCCATGACCGCCGCCAGCGATCGCCACGTCCAGCGGTTCTTGCACATGCTCGACAACGGCCGCGATGCGAATGCGCCCTATGATCCGTTGGCGAGGCGTGAAGGCCTTTCCCAACTGGCGGCGTTGGCCGGATCTTTGGGGGCGCCCCCTTGCTCGACTGAGGATCTTACGCTTGCGCCGGGGGTGATCGGGCGCATTTACAGGCCTTGCGCTTCGGCCGCGCCACAGCCGGCGCTCGTGTATTTTCACGGCGGCGGCTTTGTCGCTGGGGGATTGGACACCCACGACGGCCTGTGTCGTCGGCTCGCGTTGGGATCGCAGCGCGTCGTGGTGTCCATTGGCTATCGACTGGCTCCGGAGGCCGCCTATCCCGCCGCGCACGACGATGCGCGCGACGCCATTAGAGCAATCGCCGGCAAAGCTTTGGCGTTGGGCCTGGATCCAACACGCCTGGCGGTGGCGGGCGATTCCGTTGGCGCTGGCCTCGCCATGGCGGCGTGTCTTGCGCTCGCGACGTCCGACGATATTCGCATCGACCGATTGGGTCTGATGTGCCCGATCCTGGACCTGGAGAGAGACAGTCCGTCCCGTCGACGCTTTGGTCGTGGAAATTTTGTGGAAATGAACGCTGTCCGCAGGGATTTCGAGCTCTATTGTCAAGATCCAGCGATCCGCTCGGGCGCCATAGCCTCGCCGCTTCGCGCGTTGGATTTGTCAGGGTTGCCGCGCACGGTCATCCACACGGCCGAACTTGATCCGTTTCGGGATGATGGAGAAGACTTGTCGGCGCGGCTCGAGGCTCTCGGTCGCAAGCCGCAATATGTTCGCCACGACCAGATGATCCACTACTTCTATGCCTTGCCGGCGCTGATACCGACGGCTGAGGTGGCTTTGGACCGGTTTGCGCAGGATATGGCCGCGGATCCCAAATAGGTGGTCAATCTACGACGCACT